>NZ_JBKFGF010000109.1:0-657 GCF_051233485.1 Massilia sp. LXY-6 | reverse complement strand
TCTTCCACCGGCATCAGGAAGGCGCCGTCAACGGCACGTTCCGGGGTCGGGATGTAGGTGTCCAGGGCTTCTGCCAGGCGGACGATGCACTCTTCGCCCATTTCGCCAGCAGCGCCTTCCAGCGCCATACGTGCCGAACCCTTGATGATCGGCAGGTCGTCGCCCGGGAACTCGTACTTCGACAGCAGCTCGCGCACTTCCATTTCGACCAGTTCCAGCAGCTCTGCGTCGTCGACCAGGTCGCACTTGTTCAGGAACACGATGATGTACGGAACGCCAACCTGACGCGCCAGCAGGATGTGCTCGCGGGTCTGCGGCATCGGGCCGTCAGCGGCCGAGCACACCAGGATCGCGCCGTCCATCTGGGCGGCACCGGTGATCATGTTCTTGATGTAGTCGGCGTGGCCCGGGCAGTCAACGTGGGCGTAGTGACGGTTTGCGGTTTCGTACTCGACGTGCGCGGTGTTGATCGTGATGCCGCGTGCCTTCTCTTCCGGAGCCGCGTCGATCTGATCGTAGGCCTTGGCTTCGCCGCCGAATTTCTTCGACAGAACGGTTGCGATTGCAGCCGTCAGGGTGGTTTTGCCGTGGTCAACGTGACCAATGGTGCCGACGTTGACGTGCGGCTTGGTCCGTTCGAATTTACCTTTTGCCATT
>NZ_JBKFGF010000108.1:0-380 GCF_051233485.1 Massilia sp. LXY-6 | reverse complement strand
AGGCCGACCACGAAGCCGACCGCGACCTGGTTGTTCTCCAGGTGGTACAGGAAGGAGCCGCCGTAGGTGCTGGCGTCCAGCGGCCAGCCGGCGGTGTGGATCACCAGGCCCGGCTGGTGCTTGGCCGGATCGATTTCCCACAGTTCCTTGATGCCGATGCCGTAGGTCTGCGGATCCTTGCCCTTGTCCAGGTCGTACCTGGCGATCAGCTGCTTGCCCAGGTGGCCGCGGCAGCCTTCTGCGAACAGCGTGTACTTGGCGTGCAACTCCATCCCTAACTGGAACGCGTCGGTCGGTTCGCCTTCGCGGTTCACGCCCATGTTGCCGGTGGCGACGCCTTTCACGGAGCCGTCGTCGTTAAACAGGATCTCGGCGGCGGG
>NZ_JBKFGF010000107.1:0-285 GCF_051233485.1 Massilia sp. LXY-6 | reverse complement strand
GCGAACAGCGTGTACTTGGCGTGCAACTCCATCCCTAACTGGAACGCGTCGGTCGGTTCGCCTTCGCGGTTCACGCCCATGTTGCCGGTGGCGACGCCTTTCACGGAGCCGTCGTCGTTAAACAGGATCTCGGCGGCGGGGAAGCCCGGGAAGATCTCGACACCAAGGCTTTCCGCCTGCTGGCCCAGCCAGCGCACCACATTGCCCAGCGAAATCACGTAGTTGCCGTGGTTGGTCAGCGCCTTGGGCACCATGAAGTGCGGGGTGGCGTAGGATTTGGTCTCG
>NZ_JBKFGF010000106.1:0-766 GCF_051233485.1 Massilia sp. LXY-6 | reverse complement strand
GGAAGGTTGTGCTGAGAAAGCAGCTCAAGCGTGGCCAGATGGCAGAGTTTTTTGCCAATCTACCGGCCTGTCTGATTGGGATGGAAGCCTGCGGCAGCGCGCATTACTGGGCGAGAAGGCTGCAGGCCTTTGGACACACTGTGAAGCTGATGGCGCCGCAATTTGTGAAGCCGTACGTGAAGACCAACAAGCACGACGCTGCTGATGCCGAAGCGATTTGCGAAGCGGTCCGGCGGCCGAACATGCGGTTCGTGCCAGTTAAGAATGTCGAGCAGCAGGCGGTGCTGGCGTTGCATCGGGTAAGGCAGGGATGGGTTAAAGCAAGGACGGCGCAAGCCAATCAGATCCGTGGTTTGTTGAGTGAATTCGGCTTGGTTGTGCCACAAGGGATCGGAAACATCACCAGTCGGGTGCCAGCGATACTCGATGAAGCGACGGACGAGTTGCCCGGGGCATTCAGGGAGCTCGTGTTACGGTTGCTTGAGCACTTCAAGGATCTGGATCGGCAAGTGAATGAGATGGAACACCAGATCGAGTACTGGCATCGAGCCAATGCGCTGTCGCGTAAGCTGGAGAAGATTCCGGGGATCGGCCCGATCACAGCCAGCGCCTTGGTTGCTTCGGTTGGCGATGCAAAGAATTTCGCGAATGGCCGGCAGCTGGCAGCTTGGTTGGGCCTGGTGCCCAAGCAGCACTCGTCCGGCGGGAAGACGAATTTACAAGGGATCAGCAAGCGCGGCGACACATACCTACGCACGCTACTTAT
>NZ_JBKFGF010000105.1:0-816 GCF_051233485.1 Massilia sp. LXY-6 | reverse complement strand
TTGGGTGCGCCCAGCATGGGCGCACTCCTGTGGGTGCAAGTCCCGCCGCGAGCTGACCACAGTGAGCGAAGTGAAGCGCAACTGCATGAGGGTAACCGAGTGTGGGAAGGAAGCGTGGAGCGTAAATCATGAGCCGATGTACAAGAACTGCATAGAAGGCGCTGCCGATCAGGGCGAGCGGGCCCAAAACCGCGAAGCTCTTGTGGTCAAGGAGAAGCGGCGTAGATGCAGCGGTTGTGTGATGAAGGAGTGCGGCCCTTACCTGGGGACGCCCCGCCTTGTGCCTGAAAGGGCGACGACGAAGGTCGGAGCGGGGTCTCAGCAGAGGTCATAGTAGTTGGCGGTAGCGCCGGGAAGGCTCGACCCCGCCGACGAAGGACTGAACGAGTAGGAGTGAATCCGATATGTCGATGCAGGAAGCACAGCGTCAGATGCCCGCGAAAGCGGGGCGGGAAGCCACAGGGCAAGGTGAAGCCATGCCCGAAACTTCCAGTGACGAAGCATTCTGCCCGCGACGTGCGACCGGAGGCACGGGGTCAGCGCTGCTACAAGCTGCGCTGACGACAGAGAACCTGCGGCGGGCGTTCAAGCGTGTGCGGGCCAACAAGGGAGCGGCCGGCGTGGATGGACTGGATATCAACCAGTCCTCGCGTCATCTGGCGACCGAATGGCCGCGCATTCGAGAGCGACTGTTGGCCGGGACGTATCGGCCCAGTCCGGTGCGTCGGGTGACGATCCCGAAGCCCGATGGTGGCGAGCGCGAGCTTGGCATCCCAACGGTGACGGATCGCCTGATCCAGCAAGCACTGCTACAAG
>NZ_JBKFGF010000103.1:0-890 GCF_051233485.1 Massilia sp. LXY-6 | reverse complement strand
GGACGGGCGACGGTCGTGCTCGGCATGGCGTCGCTCTCGCGGTACAGGTGGAAATCGAAATCGATCGAGGCGAACGGCTTGTCGACGCCTTTTTGCTGGATCTGCGCAGGGTCGGCGATGCGGTCGATCGCCGGCACCAGGCCTTCGCGGCTGGCGAAGGCGAAGTCGTCCCACAGGTATTCGTCGCCGTCGATGTTGATCTGGGTGGTCAGCTTGCGCTGGCCGGGGGCGCTCACGAAGAAGTGGATGTGCGCCGGGCGCTGGCCGTGGCGGCCCAGCTGGTCGAGCAGCTGCTGGGTGGTGCCGTCCGGCGGGCAGCCATACCCGACCGGAATGATGCTGCGGAACTGGTAGCGGCCATCCGCGTCGGTGATGATGCTGCGGCGCAGGTTGAAGTCCGACTGGGTGCGGTCGAAGAAGGAGTAGTTGCCCAGCAGGTTCGCATGCCAGACCTCGACCTTGGCGCCGGGTACCGGCTTGCCGTCCTGGTCGAACACCGTGCCCTGCATGAACAGGGTTTCGGCCTTGCCGCTTTCGGTGCCGTCGTCCAGGCGTGCGAAGCCGACGCTTTCCGGCGCGCCGGCCACGTACAGCGGGCCTTCGATGGTGCGCGGGGTGCCGCCTTCGAGGCCGGCCTTCTGCTCGGCTTCGTCGGCGCGGATGTCCAGGAAGCGCTCCAGGCCCAGGCCGGCGGCCAGCAGGCCCAGCTCGTTGGCGGCGCCGGCGGCGGACATGTAGGCCACGCCGCTCCAGAATTCGCTCGGGCTGATGTCCAGGTCTTCGATGGCCTTGCACAGGTCGCCCAGCAGGCGTAGCACGACTTCCTGCACGCGCGGGTTGGCGGGGCGGTCGGCGGCGTCGACTACCCAGTTCTTGACCAGGGTTTCGAT
>NZ_JBKFGF010000102.1:0-1179 GCF_051233485.1 Massilia sp. LXY-6 | reverse complement strand
GGAGCATGCTATGGCGACGAAACGTTCACTCGACGGTTCTGTCCCGTCGGTCCATCCCGGCGGCAGGCCGCCAGCACTGAAGCCTGAGCATATCGCAGTTCTGCACGATATCGTGACGGAGCGAGCGCAGGCCAGTCTGCAAGAGATTGCCGACGAACTGTATCGCCGCTGTGACGTGCGCGTATGTGACGCCACCATCCGTCGAGCATTACGTGCCCAAGGCATCGTACGACTAAAGCCTGTACGACGGGCATACGCGGCAACCGCGTCCAAGGGGCCCAAGCGCTATGGCTACACGGCAGCCCATCGCCGCAAGGACGTGTCACCGTACAGTACCAATCTGACGGACGCGGAATGGGATTTAGTCGCTGACTTGTTCGAGCGCTCCCCGGGCCAGCGCGGCACGCCTGCACACTACAGCCGACGCGAGCTCGTGAATGCGTGTTCTTACGTCCTACGTACAGGCTGTGCCTGGCGGCTATTACCCGAGACGTTTCCACCTTGGCAGGCCGTCTACAAAGCGTTCGCGCGCTGGGTCGATGCGGGCGTGTTCGAGCAAATGCAAGACCGGCTGCGTGAACAATGGCGAGCACGCATGGGACGCTCTAGTACGCCGACAACGGCAGTCATTGACGCGCAATCGAACCGCGCTTCGCCACAAGGAGGTGATAGCGGATTCGATGCAGCCAAGAAGGTCAAGGGGCGAAAACGCAACCTCGTCGTTGATACGATGGGACTGCTCATCGCGCTCACTGTCACGGCTGCGAGCGTACAAGACAGGGACGCCGCCGCAGCCGTTGTTGCGCAAGCGTGCACCAAAATCCCCAAGCTTGAAAAGCTCTATACCGACGGGGCGTACGGCGGGAAATGTGCGCATGACATCGAGCAGGCACACCACATTCGTGTCGAAGTTGTCCGCCGCCCAGGTAACGGCACGATCGGAACCCTGCATGACCCGAAGACAGGGCCCGAGCAAGCCGCGGTAGTGAATGCTGGGTTTGTGATCTTGCCGAAGCGCTGGGTCGTCGAGCGCACCCACGCGTGGACCGAACGCTGGCGCCGTACGGTCATGCATCACGACCGCAAGCTGGATATCTCGGCCGCCTGGGTGTGGTTGGCCGAGGCACGTATGCTACTGAATAGACTTACCCATCAGGTTTGATTTTGTCTACACCCTGT
>NZ_JBKFGF010000101.1:0-1303 GCF_051233485.1 Massilia sp. LXY-6 | reverse complement strand
GTTGTAGGTCTGCTCGCCGACGGTCGAGTTGAAGGTATTGCCGGTCACCTGGTTGTTGCGGATGTTGCCGCTATCCTGGGTGAACGCCAGGTGGGTCACCGCGTTCGTGTCGAACTTGTTATTGGTGATCACGTTGTTGAAGGCATTGTGCAGCAACATGCCGAGGGTGCTCTTGGTGACGGTATTGCCGGTCACGGTGACGCCGTTGGCGAAGTCGTCCAGATAGATGGCGATGCTTTCGGTACCTTTGATGTTGCTGACGGTGTTGCCCTGGATCTTCAGGGTCAGCGGCAGCTGGTCACGCGCACCGGTATAGATGCCACCGCAGTCGTTCAGGCGGGCACAGGCGGTATCGACCGTGCTGTTGAGCACGTTGGTATTACGGTTGTGCAGCACGCTGATGCCGTGGTAAGCCGAGTTCGCCACACGCACGTTCTGGATCGTGTTGCCCGAACCGTCGCCGAAGAAGATCGCGGCGTCGCTCGGCGTGGTCATGCCGACCATGCCGGTGTTGGTGACCGAGGTGTTGCTCACGACCGCACCGGTGATCGAATACCAGCCATCGATACCGTTATGGCGCGCATTCGACACGCTGCTCTGGTCGACGGTCAGGCTCTTGCTGCCGCTGGCCCAGATACCGTCGTTCTCGGCGTTGACGATGTCGGTGTTCAGCACCTTCAGGCCGGTCGAGGTATTGGCGCTGATGCCGTTGGTGGTCGCGAAGACCTTGACGTTGTTGACCGTGATGCCGCTCGAGTTGTCGGCATTGATACCGTTGGCGTTCGGGGAAGCCCATGCACGGCCCTCGGGGCTCAGGCCATCCGCGGTCCAGACATACAGGCGGCCGTTCTGCACTGCCCATTCGCCGGGCATGTCCAGCATCCACAGCTTGCCTTCGACATAGAAGGGCTTGGCGGTGCTGACGCTGTTGGTGCTCAGGGCCTGGATCTTGGCAACCGACTGGTTGTCCAGGTACACCTGGGTGGCGCCGCTCAGGTCGGTGCTCGGCATGCCGCTGGTGCTGGTGGCCCAGCCCGAGTTCGGCCAGTGTGCCTTGTTGGCCGGGGCGCCAGCGATGGCCACCTGGGTCGGGGTGAAGCTGATCGGAGCGGAATAGATATTGCCGCTGTACTTGGTCCAGCCAGTGATGGCGCTACCCGGCGAAATGGTGGCCTTGCCGCAGGTGCCGGTCGTGGTGACGGTCACGTTCGACTTGCCGTTCAGGTCCAGCGTGCCCTGGTAGGTCGTGCCGCACTGCAGGTTGACCGTGGCGCCGCTGGCGATATTCGTCGGCACCGGCAGC
>NZ_JBKFGF010000100.1:0-1319 GCF_051233485.1 Massilia sp. LXY-6 | reverse complement strand
TGAACCGCCCCGGGAATCGTGGAGGCTGGTTGGTTTAAGTTAATACGGTTTCATCGGCAGCGATCTTGAGCTGCCGGTAGTAGTTTGCCTCAGCTTCAGCGGGCGGTATATAGCCGAGTGGTTCCATCAGTCGATGGTGGTTGAACCAGGCTACCCATTCCAAGGTCGCCAGCTCGACAGATTCTCGAGTTTTCCAAGTCCGGCGATGAATCAATTCCGTCTTGTACAAGCCGTTGATCGTTTCAGCCAGCGCGTTGTCGTAGCTGTCTCCTCGATTGCCGACCGACGGTTCGATACCAGCTTCGGCCAGGCGTTCGCTGTAGCGGATGCTCAAATATTGCGAGCCTCTATCGGAGTGATGAATTAAAGTTCCATTGTCACCTGGCTGGCGAGCATACAGCGCCTGTTCAAGCGCATCCAAAACGAAATCAGTGGTCATTGACGAACTGACCCGCCAACCGACAATGCGCCGCGCGAACACGTCCACCACGAAGGCGACGTACAGCCAGCCCTGCCACGTCGAAACGTATGTGAAGTCCGACACCCACAGCTGATTTGGCCGGTCGGCAGAGAATTGCCGATTCACCCGATCCAGCGGGCGCGGGGCGGCAGCATCTGGAATCGTTGTCCGGATCCGCTTGCCGCGTACAGCACCTTGCAAACCCAGCCGCTTCATCAAGCGTTCCACCGTGCAGCGAGCAACGGCGATGCGTTCCCGGTTCATCTGCTTCCAGACTTTGTCCGCACCGTAGACCTGCATATTGGCCTGCCAGACCCGGTTGATTTCCGGGCACAGAATCTCATCGCGTTTCGTCCTGGCGCATAACTTCGACGGATCACGAAGCTGTGCGGCATGGCGCCGATAACCCGACGGGGCAATCCGCAAGACCTTGCAGATCGGCTCGATCCCGAAGGTGTCGCGATGCTGATCGATAAAGGCCTTCAGGACTTCAACCGGCGGTCGAGCTCCGCCTGGGCGAAAAACGCACTCGCCAGCTTCAGGATTTCGTTGGCCCGCCGCAGTTCCTTGTTCTCGCGCTCCAGGGCTTTGATTCGCTCACGTTCGTCTGTCGTCACGCCTGCGCGCTCACCTTGGTCAATCTGGTCGCGCTTGACCCATTCATGCAGCGTCTGCGGCGTGCAGCCGATCATCGCTGCAATCGACTCGACCGCCGCCCACAACGAAGGATGCTCGTTACGCTGTTCACGTACTAGACGGACTGCGCGCTCCCGGACTTCCGGCGAAAATTTGCTTGGCTTCTTGTTCATAGCTCCATTCTCTCAAGAGTTGGAGCCTCCATCAAATCCGGGGCGGTTCA
>NZ_JBKFGF010000010.1:0-38260 GCF_051233485.1 Massilia sp. LXY-6 | reverse complement strand
TGACCTGCCTCCTCAATTTCGGCTCTGAGCCTGGGGGTTCTCCGGAACCTCAAGCTTAATCCGCGTTGTTTGAGGTTCGGCAGGTCAATACATGATGTCTAGTACGGCGAGACGATGCAACGCCGCCACGTGGGTTTGTCAGGCGCTCCTTCACTGGAAAGTGGTCTCGCGCTCCGGCGTGGCGCTGATGCGGTGGATCGACAGGTCGGCGCCGTCGTATTCCTGCTCGGCGTCCAGGCGCAGGCCGACCGTCTTCTTCAGCAGGCCGTAGATGATCCAGCTGCCCAGCCCCGAGACGACGATGCCGAGCAGGGTGCCGAGCAGCTGCGAGGCCAGCGAGACCCCGCCCAGGCCGCCCAGCGCGCGGCTGCCGAAGATGCCGGCCGCGATCCCGCCCCAGGCCCCGCACAGGCCGTGCAGCGGCCACACGCCCAGCACGTCGTCGATCTTCCAGCGGTTCTGCGCCAGCGTGAACAGCGACACGAAGATCGCGCCGGCCACCGCGCCGGTCACCAGGGCGCCGAGCGGATGCATCAGGTCGGAGCCGGCACACACCGCCACCAGGCCGGCCAGCGGGCCGTTGTAGACGAAGCCGGGGTCGTTGCGGCCCATGATGAAGGCGACCAGGGTGCCGCCCGTCAGCGCCATCAGCGAGTTGACCGCCACCAGGCCGTTCATCTTGTCGAGCGTCTGCGCGCTCATCACGTTGAAGCCGAACCAGCCCACGGTCAGGATCCAGGCGCCCAATGCCAGGAAGGGGATGTTCGACGGCGGATGGGCGGAAATGCGCCCATCCTTCGTGTAGCGGCCGCGGCGCGCGCCCAGCAGCAGCACCGCCGGCAGCGCGGCCCAGCCGCCCACCGCATGCACCACCACCGAGCCGGCGAAGTCGTGGAAGGGCGCGCCGAAGGTAAGGTTCAGCCAGTCCTGGAAGCCGAAGCGGTTGTTCCAGGCGATCCCTTCGAAGAACGGATAGACCAGGCCGACCAGCACGGCGGTGGCCGCCATCTGCGGATGGAACTTGGCGCGCTCGGCGATGCCGCCCGAGATGATCGCCGGGATCGCCGCCGCGAAGGTCAGCAGGAAGAAGAACTTCACGAGTTCGTAGCCGTTCTTCGCCACCAGCGTGGAGGTGGCGCCGAAGAAATTCACGCCGTAGGCGACCGCATAGCCGACGAAGAAATAGGCGATGGTCGAGACGGCGAAGTCGATCAGGATCTTGACCAGGGCGTTGACCTGGTTCTTCCGGCGTACCGTTCCCAGTTCGAGAAAGGCAAAGCCGGCGTGCATCGCCAGGATCATGATCCCGCCGAGCAGGATGAAGAGCGCGTCGGCCCCGGTTTTGTAGGCATCCATGCGTGTGTTCCCAAAAAGTGCAAAAAAAATTGCTTGAGCACTTCTTGATAGCAATAAGCGTTCCAATTTGGGGCGCCTATGCACGCTTGATGCGCGGCCGCGAAAAATTGCCCTGTTTTTGAGCGGCGGCACCGGAATGGTGCATCCGTGCGCCAAAACTGAACGGCCGGCGCCGCGTTCAGGGCGTGACCAGCGCCTTCGCCGCCGCCGTCACCTGGTCGCGCAACCACTTGTGCTCGGGCGACTGGTGCACCCGCTGGTGCCACAGTTGGTAGAAACGCATCGGCGGGAACTTGATCGGCACCGTGAAGCTCTTCAGCGGCAGGGTTTTTTCGTAGAAGCGGATGAATTGGCGGCCGGTGGTCAGCACCAGGTCGGTCTGGGTCAGCATGTACGGGATCAGGCCGAAGTAGGGAGACTCGACCGCCACCTTGCGCTGCAGGCCCGCGCGCTCCAGGAAGGAATCGATCACGCCGTGGTAGCCGGGCAGCGTCGGCGACGGCGCCACGTGCGGCAGGCTGAGGTAGTCCTCGAGCGACATCGCCTCGCTGGCCGTGCGGCGCGCGTAGGCGCTGTCGGCACGCATGGTGCAGATGATCGGGTCTTCGAACAGCTTGGAGATGTGCAGGTGCGCGGGCGGCTCGTCCCAGTTGGCGATCACCAGGTCGATCTCGCCGTCCGACAGCATGCGCAGGTAGTCCGTGCCCGGGCCCAGGTGGTGGATCGACAGCTTGCTGTTCGGCGCGCCGCGGCGGATGCCTGCGACGACGCTCGGCAGGAATTGCGTGTCCAGGTAGTCGGGCGCGGCGATGTGGAAGGTGCGCGCGGCCTGCTCGGGCACGAAGGGCGTCTTCCTGACGAACAGGTTCTCGGTCTCGTCGAGGATGCGCTTGGCGGGTTCGAGCAGGCTTTCGCCATGCTGGGTCGGCACCATGCCGCGCGCGCCACGTACCAGCAGCGGGTCGCCGGTCAGTTCGCGCAGCTTGCGCAGCGAGGCCGAGATCGAAGGCTGGGGCTGGTTCAGCTTGAGCGCCACCCGCGAGACGTTCTTTTCGACCAGCAGCAGGTAGAGGATGCGGATCAGGTGCAGGTCGAGGTGCTGGGGGAGGCTGCTCATGGAAAAGTTTTCATATACGCGTGTGCTTATGTCGAATATACGGTATTTTCCATGTTGAATAAATGGAAACTGGCTTATCTTCTTGTTTACCTTGTGTAATCGCGTGTGCAAAGGATGTTATGGACTACCTGCTTCCGTATGGCCTCGAATGGATGAATATGCTGGTGCGCTGGCTGCACGTCATCACCGGCATCGCCTGGATCGGCGCCTCCTTCTATTTCGTCTGGCTCGACAATTCCTTGCGGCCGCCGGCGCCGGGCGGCGAACTGGCGAAGAAGGGCGTGGCCGGCGAGCTGTGGGCCGTGCACGGCGGCGGCTTCTACAACCCGCAAAAATACCTGGTCGCCCCCGCCGAGCTGCCGAAGGACCTGCACTGGTTCAAGTGGGAGGCGTATTCGACGTGGCTGTCGGGCTTTGCGCTGCTGACCATCGTTTACTACTTCAATGCCCAGGCCATGATGGTCGACCGCACGGTGGCCGACCTGTCGGCCTGGCAGGCGGTCGGCCTCGGCCTGGGCAGCCTGGTGGTGGGCTGGATCGTCTACGACCTGCTGTGCCGCTCGAAGCTGGGCAAGCACGGCCTGGCCTTCGGCGCCGTGATCTTTGCCTTCCTGGCAGGAGCGGCCTGGGTGCTGACCCACTGGCTGAGCGGGCGCGCGGCCTATATCCACGTCGGCGCGATGATCGGCACCATCATGGTCGCCAACGTGGCGATGGTGATCATTCCCGGCCAGCGCAAGATGGTCGACGCGATGATCGCCGGCTTGCCGCCCGACCCCATCTACGGCCTGCGCGGCAAGCAGCGCAGCGTGCACAACAACTACTTCACGCTGCCGGTGCTGTTCATCATGATCAGCAACCACTTCGCCATGACCTACCGCCACGAGCACGCCTGGGCGGTGCTGGCCGCGATCATGCTGGCCGGCGTCTTCATCCGCCACTTCTTCAACCTGCGCCACAAGGGCCGCGTCGAATGGAAGTACCCGGCCGTGGGCGTACTGCTGCTGCTGGCGGTCGCCGTGGCGATCGCGCCGAAACCGCCGGCTGCCGCCGCCAGTGCCAAGGCCGGCGCCGGCGCGGGCGCGCAGTTCGCGCAGGTCCAGGGCATCATCCGGCAGCGCTGCGTCGCCTGCCACGCGGCGCATCCCACGCAGCCCGGTTTCGCCACCGCGCCGGCCGGCGTGATGCTGGATGACCCGCACGGCATCTCGCAGAACGCCCAGCGCATCTACCAGCAGGCGGTGCAGCTGAGGGCCATGCCGCTGGCGAACATGACCAACATGACGGACGCCGAGCGCGCCCAGGTCGCGGCCTGGTTCGAGTCCGGCGCCAGGACCGACTGAGCGCCGATTGAGCTCGGCTATTTGTGCGGCTCGCGCGGCACGATCGCGAACTGCGGCGCGCTTCCGTAATCCGGCTTGACGCTGCGCGCCATGAAGCGCTGCCAGGCCTCGCGACCGGCCTTGCCGCCGGCGTCGGCCGCATACGCCAGCGCCGGCTGCATGTTCGACGGGAAGCCGGTGGGGCTGGTCGAGTAGCCCGGCATCTCGCCCGGCTTCACTTTCAGCGCCTGCGCCATCGCGGCGCCGCCGCACTCCTGCGACGCGACCGCGGCCGGCTGGCTGGCCTTGTACGCTTGCCCCATGGTCTCGTAGAACGGCGCGCCGGCGCTGTCGCGTACCGTCATTTCGTAGACCGAGGCGCCGACCCAGCAGGCGCCCGGCGCCGTCATGCGCAGGATCGGGAACTTCGCCTTCCAGGCCAGCAGGCGCTTCGCGCCGTCGAAGCCGAGGTCGGCGACGTGGCCGACGGCGGAGGTGAAGAAGTCGTCCTGCCACGGCGCCAGCCCGCTGCCCTTGTTGTAGACCAGCGCATAGCCGTTGGCGATGAAGCCCAGTTTGTTGGCGTTGCGGTTGTCGGTGTACTCGGCGTTGTACCAGTCCAGGTTACTCTTCAGGATGCGCTGGAAGTCCGCCTTCAGCGGATCGCCGTCGGGCACGATGTAGGCCGCCTCGCCCAGCGTGCGCAGGCCCCAGGCCTGGCCGCGCACCTGATCCGGCTTGAGCAGGCCCTTGATGTTCTCGCGGTAGCCGGGATTCGAGTTGAACACGTCGTACATCGCCCAGAACTCCAGCTCTTCCAGATAGTAGGCATCGCCGGTCACCAGGTAGGGCAGGTAGGCGAAGGCCGGCTGGTGCGGGACGTCGTGGACGTAGGGCGTCTTGCAGGCGTCCTTGGGGCAGGGCGGGAAGGCCTCCGACTTGCCGGTCCTGGGATTGAGGGTGTCGCCGGGGTGGCCGAGGATCGTCATGTAGGGATAGTCGACCAGGCTGACCGGCTTGCCGGTGCGCCGGTCGCGGTAATGCATCGACCAGCTGCCGGCCAGCTCGGCGGTGCCGAGCGTGGCTTCCTTCGCCCGCCCGTCCATGCTGAGCAGGTAAAGCGTGGCCCAGCCCGGCAGCAGGCCGATGTCGTCGCGCCCGCCGGTGGTCGGCATGGCGGCCATCGCCATGCCGATGCCCATCGGTTCGGTCTTCGGCCCGCTCCACCCGGCCTTCAGGTCGGCCAGCGCGCGGTCGGAGACGCGCACCGAGCGGTCGTAGTTCGGCAGCGCGCGCGACGCGATCAGGTAGCCGGTGTCGTGGCGGACATGCAGCGCCGGCACGTCGCCCCACCAGAGGGTCTTGCGCCAGCGCGCCTGGTTGAAGTGGACCAGGCCGGGTTTCGCATACGCCTCCTTGCCGCCGACCAGGATACGCGCATCGTAGGTCTCGTCGCGCGGCGCTTCCTGGAAGGCCCAGGCGTTTTCCAGCGTGACGTCGACGCGCGCCTTGCCCAGCGTGCGGTACCAGCGTACGGCGAAGCGCGCACTCAGGCGCGGATGCTCGGCCCCCTTGTCGTTCCTGAGCGGGGCCGAGACCAGCCACTCCGTCACCAGCGGGCCGTCCAGCCAGACCTGCGGCTTCTGCCGCAGCAGCTTGTCGGCGGAGGCGGTCCAGGCCTGGCCGCCGATAGTGGCGCTGGCGGTGGCCGTGAAGCCGGCGTCGAGCAGTGCCTGCGCGGATGCCGGCGCGCCGGATTTCGCGGCGCCGCCCTTGTCCCTGGTTTTGACCAGCGCCAGGGCCTGCGGCCCGGCCTTGGCGGCGAGCGGCAGCAGCGCACTGATGACGGCATGGCGCACCGAGCCGTCCGCATGGGTGGCCTTGACGTCCACTTGCAGCGGCACCGTGCGGCCATCGGGCAGGCGCCCGAGCAGCGCGTCCGCGCGTTTCAGGTCGCCCGGCGCGAACACCTGGCCGAAGGTGAGCGGAAGCGCGGCCTTGCCGTCGGCGTCCGCGGCCTCGATCGTCACGCCCGTGATGCCGTCGCCCCAGTCCGGCGCGGCCTGGCGTGGCGCAGGCGCCGCTTCGGGCACCGAAGCCGGGGCAGGCGATGCAGCCTTCGCGGCCGGGCCGGCGGGAGCCTCCATGGCGCCGCCGTAGCGCGACTGCAGCACCCTGTCGGCATCGAGCTGCTCGCTCTCGGGCAGGCTCTGGGCCAGCGCGGCGGCGGCCGGCAAGACAAGGCAAACAAGGGACGGCGACAGTCGTTTCATAGGCATGGCGGTATCGAAGGCTGGATGTGAAAAGGGCGCCCGAAGGCGCCCCGATGATACCGCTTACCGCAGACTTACTGCGCCACGGGAGGCTGCTTGAGCGTGCGCTCGAACAGCTGGTAGATGCGGCGGTACTCGTCATACCAGCTTTCGGGCTGGACGAAGGAATGGCGTTCCATCGGATACGGCGCCAGTTCCCAGTGGTCCTTCTTCAGTTCGATCAGGCGCTGGGCCATGCGCACCGAGTCCTGGAAGAACACGTTGTCGTCGACCATGCCGTGCGCGATCAGCAGGTTGCCCTGCAGGTTCTGCGCATAGTCGATCGGCGACGAGGCCTTGTAGGCTTCCGGGTCCAGGTCCGGGGTGTTCAGGATATTCGCCGTGTACTCGTGGTTGTAGGTGGTCCAGTCGGTGACCGGGCGCAGCGCGGCGCCCGACTTGAACACCTCCGGCGCGCGCAGGAGGCCCATCAGGGTCATGAAGCCGCCGTAGCTGCCGCCGTAGATGCCGACGTTGCCGGCGTCGCCCTGCTGCTTGGCGACCATCCAGTTGACGCCGTCCAGGTAGTCCTCCAGCTCCGGGTGGCCCATCTGGCGGTAGATCGCGTTGCGCCACTTGGCGCCGTAGCCTTTCGAGGCGCGGTAGTCCATGTCCAGCACCACGTAGCCCTTCTGTACCAGCAGGTTGTGGAACATCTGCTCGCGGAAGTAGGGCGTGTAGCGGCGCGAGACGTTCTGCAGGTAGCCGGCGCCGTGCACGAACATCACTACCGGGTACTTCTTGCCCGGCTCGAGCTGGGCAGGGCGGTACAGCTTGGACCAGATCGGATCGGCGCCATGGGTGGAGGGGACGGCCACGAACTGCGGCTGGATCCAGTCGTGCGCCTTGAATTCGGCGCTGCGGGTGTCGGTCAGCCTGGCCGCTTCGCCGCCGCTCGACGGCAGGGTGGCAATCTGCGGCGGCAGGTAGGGGCCGGAGTAATGCACCAGCAGCTTGCGCTGGTCCGGCGACAGGCGGAAGTCCTCCACGCCGCCATCCAGGCTGCTGACTTCGCGCGTTGCGCCATCCTTGGCCGATACCGAGCACACCTCATAGGTGCCGGGGTTCTTGCGGTTGCATAGCAGCCAGGCGGTGTCGCCGTCGCGCGACCAGGCCACGTCCGTGGCTTCCCAGTTGCCCTGGGTGAGGGCGCGGGTGCGGCCGGAAGCGTCCAGCGTGTACAGGTGCGAGTAGCCGCTTTCCTCCGACAGGTACCACAGGGTGGCGTTGTCCGGCAGCCAGCCGAATTCGCTGTTGTCGAAATTGATCCAGGCCTGGTCGCTCAGGCGGTGCACCGGCTTGAGCGCGGCGCGCGGCAAATCGACGGTGGCGATCCAGCGGTCCTTGTTGTCGACCGAGCGCAGCATCACGGCGACGTTCGCGCCGTTGCCGCTCCAGACCACGTTCTCGCCGTCGAAGCCGATCCTGACGGCGCGGTTGCCCTTGAGCGGATCGAGCTTGCGCTCGGCGCGCATCGCCGCCAGCGGGTCGGCGTTCACGCCGGGCAGGACGTCGAAGGACAGGCCCTTCACCTCGCGCGTGAGCAGGTTGACCAGCTTCAGGCCGTTCGGACGCGGGCTGTTGCGGCCGACCCGGGTGCGCTCGTCCGAGGTCTCCTCGTAGCCGGACTCGGTCACGTAGCGCGGCATCTTGCCGACGCGGCCCTTGTCGCCGCCGTCCTTCGGGCCGGTCACGACCAGCAGCCAGCGGCCGTCCGGCGACAGGTGGGTGGCCACGATCGACAACTTGTCGCCCAGGTAGATCGGGGCCGGGGCGCGGGTCGGATCGGCGCGGCGCTCTTCCTCGGCGCGCGCGCGGTTGGCGTCGCGCTCGTCCTTCTGGCGCTTGAGGGTGGCGATCAGGCGCAGCTGCATGTCGCCCAGCGCGTCCGGGTCCTGGGCGCCCGGCTCCTTCGCCGCGCGCGCCACGGCGATCGGCGCGACCAGGCGGCTGGCGCGGTCCCAGCCGGCCCAGTCGTCGCCGATGCGAAACTGCACGCTGCGGCCGTCGGCGGAATACTGCACGGCATTGATGGCCACGCCGCTGGTGCGCGAGATCTGCACCAGCTCGCCGTTCCTGAGGTCGCGCTCGAACAGGTCGCCGTTGCGCACGAAGGCGGCGCGGGTGCGTTCGGGGTTGTAGACCACCAGCGCGCCGTCCAGCCTGGCCAGTTCCGCGTCGTCGACCTTGCGTGCCTTGTTCAGGCCGGCCTGGGCGCCGGTCTGGTAGATGTCGCGCAGCGGCGAGCCCACGCGCTTCTGCTTGTACAGGACCTGCTTGCCGTCCCAGCTCCACCACGCGGTTTCCACGGGATTGCCGATCCAGTCGGGATGGGCCATGGCCTGGTCGAGGGTCACGGGCGTCGAGGCGGCAACGGGCAGGGCCAGCAGGGCAGCCAGGGCGGCGATAGCGGAAGTGGAAGCAGAAGGGCGCATCGTTGGTCTGAGAGAAATTGCAAAAAAGCATTCTAGCTCAGCCGATAAACATGCTGGGTGGATTCGCCAGGCGGCGTCGCGCGCCTGCGTACGTACGGAGCCCGTAAACGACAACGCCCGGCCAATGCCGGGCGCGTGGAGAAGAGCAAGGACTAATGAAGGCTTGGCCGAGATTCTTCAGTTTCTTCAGTTCGGATGATCGCCGATCCACAGCTCGATCGGGGTAGTCACGGACGGGTTAAGGATGAAGAACGCGATACGGGTGACGATGGCCAGGGCCGAGATGGCGACGGTGACGTATTCGACTGGGGTCATGATGGTGTCCATGTTACTTGGAAGCGAAATTGCGCAGTTCGGCCGCCAGGGCCGGGCTATGGGATTCGGCGGCGGCGGCCAGCGACAGCAGCTGGGCGCGGCCGGTCTGGACGCGCTTGGTCTCGCCCTGGTGCGCGATCCAGCCGCCATGTGCTGCGTAGAGGCCGATCGCGAAGTCGCGGATCTTGCCGAAGCTGTCTGCAAATTGGTGGCGCAGACCCTTGTCCTGCGCCTGGGTGATCGTTGCGGTGCTCATGAAGTTCTCCGATAAATCTCTGTTGTTGCGGTGCAGTATAAGGAGACTTAAGACATAAGGGAACTTTTACTTGGTGATGTTTTCCATTAGTTTCGTGAATATTTGTTGACGCTTAACTGCGACTCGTCCTTACTTCGGTTATGCGTATCGGAAATATCTATCTGGCCCGGAACTTGCATATTTCCAAAGCATGAAATCGCCATCTCCCGTCCAGCGCACCCTGCGTATCGTCGTGGTCAACACTGCGTCGTGCGCCGGCGAACAGGCCGCCGCGGCCCAGGCGCGGCGCAACACGGCGCTGCGGATCGGACTGCTGGAATCGGGCTACGACATCGTCGCCTCGCTGCCGGCCGATATCTTCCTGCCCGAGCGAATCGCCCAGATCCAACCGGACATGATCATCATCGACAGCGAATCCGACGCCCGCGACGTGCTCGAGCACATCGTGATCGCCACCCGCGACGAGCCGCGCCCGATCGTGCTGTTCACCGACGACCAGGACCCGTCCAGCATGGATGCGGCGCTCGGCGCCGGCGTCTCGGCCTATATCGTGGCCGGGCTGCAGGCCGAGCGCGTCAAGCCGGTGCTGGACGTGGCGATGGCCCGTTTCAAGCGCGAGCGCAGGCTGCTGGACGAACTCTCGGACACGCGCCGCCAGCTGGCCGACCGCAAGCTGGTCGACCGCGCCAAGGGCGTGCTGATGGCCCGGAGCGGCCTGACGGAAGAGCAGGCTTACCAGAAGCTGCGCAGCATGGCGATGAACAAGAACATGAAGCTGGGCGAAGTGGCGCAGCGGATTCTCGATGTGGAAGATCTTTTATGAGCGAAAAATCCGTCATCCGGGCCGGCTTCATGCCGCTGACCGATTGCGCGCCGCTGGTGATGGCCTGCGTGCTCGGGCTGGACGACAAATACGGCATCAAGCTCGAACTCAGCCGCGAGCATTCCTGGTCCGGCATGCGCGACCGCCTGATCAACGGCAGCCTTGACGCGGCGCATGTGCTGTACGGCCTCGTGTATGGCGTCGAGCTGGGCATCGGTTCGCGCGCCGTGCCGATGGCGGTGCTGATGAACTTGTCGCGCAACGGCCAGGCCATCACCCTGTCGCGCGCGCTGGCGGAGCAGGGTGTGCTGGACGGGCCGTCGCTGGCGGCGCACATCCGAAAAAGCCGGCGCAGGTTCACGTTTGCCCACACCTTCCCCACCGGGAACCACGCGATGTTCCTGTATTACTGGCTGGCGGCAAGCGGCATCGATCCGCTGCGCGACATCCAGGCGGCGACCGTCCCGCCGGGCCAGATGGCGGCCAGCCTGGCGGCCGGGCACATCGACGGCTTTTGCGCCGGCGAGCCCTGGAGCGCGCGGGCGGTGCTGGACGGCGCCGGCTTCACGGTCGCCACCAGCCAGGACGTCTGGCCCGATCATCCCGGCAAGGCGCTGGGCGCCACCGCCGCCTTCGCCGACGCCCATCCGCATGCCTGCCGCGCGCTGGTGGCGGCGCTGCTGGAAGCGGCGCGCTGGATCGACGCCTCGCCCATCCACCGCGATGCCGCGGCCGAGGTCCTGGCCAGCCCGGCCTACGTGAATGCCGGCCGCGACCTGATCGCCGCGCGCCTGCATGGCCATTACGAGGACGGCCTGGGACGGCGCTGGCGCGACCCCGACCCGCTGCACTTCCACGCAGGCGGCGAGGCGAACTTTCCCTGGCTGTCCGACGGCATGTGGTTCATGACCCAGCACCGCCGCTGGGGCCTGCTGCGCGAGGACCCGGACTACCTGGCCGTCGCCGCGCGGGTCAACCGGGCCGGCCTGTACCGCGAAGCCGCCGCGCTGGCGGACGTGGCGGCGCCCGCCGGCCTGCTGCGCTCGTCCGTGCTGATGGACGGCAGGCTTTGGAACGGCAGCGCTCCCCTCGCTTATATCTCTCCATGATCGGTGCATACCCGTGCCTCATTATCGGGCATGGTGCACCGCAATGAAGCGCAGTCCCTGAGCGCTTCCCGGCGCGCCAGGGGGAAGGGCTGCTGGCACGGCTCTTGCAAACACTCCCTGCAAGGATCAACGGCGATCCCATGAACACCAGCCGGTCCAATGGCGGACCGGCACACAGGACAACGGCGTCCGCTGCACCCGAACCATCCCATGCGTTCGGCCAGGCAGCGGGCGCCGTTTCGTTTTAGATGAGCCTTCGGGGAGCGATCATGGCCGGCAAAGCAACTAACATCAAACTGTTCTCCTTCAACACGCCGCAGATGCGTGCCTTCCACCTGAGCTGGGTGGCCTTCTTCGTCTGCTTCTTCGCCTGGTTCGCCTGCGCGCCGCTGATGCCGGTCATCAAAGGCGAATTCCACCTGTCGATCGCGCAGATCGCGGACATCAACATCGCGGCGGTCGCCATCACCATCCTCGTGCGCCTGCTGGTCGGCCCGCTGTGCGACCGCTTCGGCCCGCGCAAGACCTACACCGGCCTGCTCGCCATCGGCGCCATTCCCGTGCTGGGCGTGGCCATGGCCCAGAGCTACGAGAGCTTCCTGCTGTTCCGTCTCGGGATCGGCGCGGTCGGCGCCAGCTTCGTGATCACCCAGTACCACACCTCGGTGATGTTCGGCCCGCGCGTGGTCGGCACCGCCAACGCGGCCTCGGCCGGCTGGGGCAACAGCGGCGGCGGCATGGCGCAGGCCACCATGCCCCTGCTGATGGGTGCCGTGATCATGGCGGGCGTCAGCGAGGTCATGGGCTGGCGCGTGGCCCTGCTGGTGCCGGGCGTGGCGATGCTCATCATGGCCGTGGTCTACTGGAAGTTCACCCAGGACTGCCCGGAAGGGAATTACGCCGAGCTGCGCGCGGCCGGCATTCCCTTCGAAGCCGGCGGCAAGGGTGGCTGGGCCAGCTTCACGGAAGCCTGCCGCAACTACCGGGCCTGGTTATTGTTTGTCACCTACGGCGCCTGCTTCGGTATCGAACTCTTCATCCACAACGTCGCCGCCGTCTATTACGTCGACCATTTCAAGCTGTCGCTGAAGGAAGCGGGGATGGCGGCCGGCAGCTTCGGCCTGCTGGCCCTGTTCGCCCGCGCCCTGGGCGGCTGGCTGTCCGACAAGGCGGCCGCGCGCGGCGACCTGAACAGCCGCGTCAGCCTGCTGTTCATCCTGATGGTGGGCGAGGGCCTGGGCCTGCTGTGGTTCTCGCAGACCGCCGGCGTGGCATCGGCGATCGTCGCGATGCTGTCCTTCGGCCTGTGCACCCACATGGCCTGCGGCGCCACCTATGCGCTGGTGCCCTTCGTGAACCGCAAGGCGCTGGGCGGCGTGGCCGGCATCGTCGGCGCCGGCGGCAACGTCGGCGCGGTGCTGGCCGGCTTCCTCATGAAAGGTACCGGCGACGTGCGCCAGACCCTCTTGATCCTCGGCGGCGCGGTGCTGGTGTCAAGCCTGTGCGCGATCGGCGTGCGCTTCGGCGTCACCGCCACCGAAACCCCGGCCCCCGCCGCAGCTTAAGGAATACGGATTATGAAACTGATCGTCATCGGCCACGGCATGGTGGGCCACAAATTTCTCGAAACCCTGTTTGCCGACGCCAGCGCCGGCCACGGCTTCGATGTGACGGTGCTGTGCGAAGAGCCGCGCCCGGCCTACGACCGGGTGCACTTGTCGGAGTTTTTTGCCGGCCGCAGCGCCGACGAGCTGTCGCTGGTGGCGCCGGGCTTCTTCGAGCGCGATGGTCTCGATCTGCGCCTGAATGCGAAAGCCGTGGCAATCGACCGCGCCGCGAAGACCGTCACCCTGGCGGACGGCGAAGTGCTGGGCTACGACAAGCTGGTGTTCGCCACCGGTTCGTCTCCCTTCGTGCCGCAGGTAGAGGGCCGCGAGCGTGACGGCTGCTTCGTCTACCGCACCATCGAAGACCTGGAAGCGATGCTGGCTTGCGGTTCGAATGCGCGTTCGGGCGTGGTCATCGGCGGCGGCCTGCTGGGCCTGGAGTGCGCCAAGGCGCTGCGCGACATGCGGCTCGACACCCACGTGGTCGAATTCGCGCCGCGCCTGATGGCAGTGCAGGTCGACGAGCTGGGCGGACGCATGCTGCGCTCGCGCATCGAGGAACTGGGCGTGACCGTGCACACGCAGAAGAACACCCTGCGCATCGTCGATGGCGACACGGCCGCGCACCGCATGGAGTTTGCCGACGGCAGCGTCCTCGAGACCGATATGATCGTGTTCTCGGCCGGCATCCGCCCGCGCGACGAGCTGGCGCGCGCCTGCGGCTTGTCCCTCGGCGCGCGCGGCGGCATCGCCATCGACGACGCCTGCCTCACCTCGGACCCGGACGTGTATGCGATCGGCGAGTGCGCGGCCTGGAACGGCCAGACCTTCGGCCTGGTCGCGCCCGGCTACGACATGGCGCGCACCGTGGCGCGCGCGCTGCTGGGCCAGGAAGGCACCTTCGCGGGCGCCGACATGAGCACCAAGCTGAAACTGATGGGCGTGGACGTGGCCTCGATCGGCGACGCGCACGGGAATACCGAAGGCAGCCGCAGCTTCCAGTTCAGCGACGAGAGAAAACGCATCTACAAGAAGATCGTCGTGTCCGATTGCGGCAAGCGCCTGCTGGGCGCGGTGCTGGTCGGCGACGCGGCGGAATACGGCAAGCTGCTGCAGACCATGCTGAATGGCCTGAAGTTGCCGGCCGCGCCCGAGTTCCTGATCCTGCCGCAAGGCGAGGGTGCGCGTCCGGCGCTCGGCGTCGAGGCGCTGCCGGCCACGGCCCAGGTCTGTTCCTGCAACGCGGTCAGCAAGGGCGCGATCATGGACGCGGTGGTGGGCGGCGCCTGCGACATCGCGGCCGTCAAAGCCTGCACCAACGCCGGCACTTCCTGCGGCGGCTGCGTGCCGCTGGTGAACCAGATCATGAAAGCCGAGATGGCGAAGGCCGGCCTGGCCGTCAGCAAGCACCTGTGCGAACACTTCCCGTACTCGCGCCAGGAGCTGCACCACCTGGTGCGGGTTGGCCAGATCAGGAGCTTCGCCGAGCTGCTGGGCAAGCACGGCAAGGGCCTGGGCTGCGACATCTGCAAGCCGGTCGCCGCCAACATCCTGGCCTCGACCTGGAACGACTTCGTGCTGAAGCCGGAGCACGCCAGCCTGCAGGATTCGAACGATTACTTCCTCGGGAATATCCAGAAGGATGGCACCTATTCCGTGGTGCCGCGCATGCCGGGCGGCGAAGTGACGCCGGACGGCCTGATCGCGGTGGGACAGGTCGCGAAAAAATACGGCCTGTACACCAAGATCACGGGCGGTGCGCGCGTGGACATGTTCGGTGCCCGCGTCGACCAGCTGCCGTCGATCTGGGAAGAGCTGATCGCGGCCGGCTTCGAGTCCGGCCACGCCTACGGCAAGTCGCTGCGCACCGTGAAGTCCTGCGTCGGCTCGACCTGGTGCCGCTACGGCGTGGGCGACAGCATGGCTTTTAGCATCGCGCTGGAAAACCGCTACAAGGGCCTGCGCGCGCCGCACAAGATCAAGTTCGGCGTGTCCGGCTGCACCAGGGAGTGTGCCGAGGCGCAGGGCAAGGACGTCGGTCTGATCGCCACGGATAAAGGCTGGAACCTCTACGTGTGCGGCAACGGCGGCATGAAGCCGCGCCATGCCGAGCTGCTGGCGTCGAACTTGACTGAAGAAGACGTCGTGAAGCTGGTCGACCGCTTCCTGATGTTCTACGTGCGCACCGGCGACCGCCTGCAGCGCACCAGCACCTGGCGCGAAGGCCTGGAAGGCGGCCTGGATTACCTGAAGCAGGTGGTGGTCGAGGACAGCCTGGGCATCGGCGCCGAGCTCGAGGCCGACATGCAGCGCGTGGTCGACAGCTATGCCGACGAGTGGAAGAACGCGGTCGAAGACCCGGCCGTGCGCGCGCGCTTCCGCAGCTTCGTCAACAGCGAAGGCGTCGACGACAACGTGGTCTTCATGCCGGAGCGCGGCCAGGTGCGGCCGGCCACGCCGGAAGAACGCCGCGTCATCCCCATCATCCGCAGCGCGTAATACCTCATCAAGGAGAACCATCATGCATCGTGACCTTCAGTTGAACCAGTGGAACGCCGTCTGCCCCCTCGACCGCATCGTGCCGGATACCGGCGTGTGCGCGCTGCTGAACGGGCGCCAGGTGGCCGTGTTCCGCATCGGGGCCGAGTCCCCGAGCCTGTTCGCCATCGATAACTACGATCCGAATTCGCACGCCGCCGTGCTGTCGCGCGGCCTGGTCGGCAGCATCGGCGAGCGTGTGGTGGTGGCTTCGCCCATCTACAAGCAGCACTTCGACCTGCAGACCGGCGAGTGCCTGGAGGCGCCGCACAACTCGGTGTCCAGCTATCCGGTGCGCGTCGAGAACGGCCAGGTCTGGGTGGGGGCATCATGAACCGGCCATCGCTGGTCGTGATCGGCAACGGCATGGCCGGCATGCGCACGGTCGAGGAACTGCTGAAGCTGGACCGCGACAGGTACGACATCACCGTGTTCGGCGCCGAGCCGCATGGGAACTACAACCGGATCCTGTTATCGCCGGTATTGGCGGGCGAGAAGACGGTCGACGACATCATGCTGCACACGCGCGAGTGGTACGCCGCCAACGGCATCACGCTGCACGCCGGCGATCCGGTCGTGCGCATCGACCGGAAGCAGCGCATCGTGCATGCCGCTTCGGGCCTGGCGGTGTCCTACGACCGGCTGTTGATCGCCACCGGATCGACACCCTTCATCGTGCCGGTGCCTGGCCATGAGCTGTCCGGCGTGATCGGTTTCCGCGACCTGCACGATGTCGACGCCATGCTGGCGGCGGCGCGCGCGGGCGGGCGCGCGGTCGTGATCGGCGGCGGCCTGCTGGGCCTGGAAGCCGCGAACGGCTTGCTGCGCCGGGGCATGGAGGTGAGCGTGGTGCACGTGACCGCCAGCCTGATGAACCAGCAGCTGGACGCGCCGGCTGCCGAGCTGCTGCGCGCTTCGCTGGAGCGGCGCGGCCTGCGCATCCTGCTGAGCCGCGAGACCGCCGCCATCGAAGGCGAGGGCAGGGTACAGGCGGTGCGCTTCACCGATGGCGAGGCCATCCCGGCCGACCTGGTGGTGATGGCGGCCGGCGTGCGTCCCAACGTCGCGCTGGCCCGGGAGGCCGGCTTGCACGTCGAGCGCGCGATCGTGGTCGACGACACCCTGCAGACCTACGACCCGCGCGTCTACGCCGTCGGCGAATGCGTGCAGCACCGCCGCGCCACCTTCGGCCTGGTGGCGCCGATCTGGGACCAGGCGCGCGTGTGCGCGGCCCACCTGGCGGGCGCCGGCCACCGCCGCTACGTGCAGCAGGCTACCGCCACCAAACTGAAGGTGACCGGCGTGGACCTGTACTCGGCCGGCGACATCGTCGGCAGCGAGGGCAGCGAAGACCTGGTGCTGCGCGACCGCCGCGGCGGCGTGTATAAACGCCTGGTGGTCGGCGGCGGCCGCCTGCTGGGCGTGGTTCTGTACGGCGACGTCGGCGACGGGCCCTGGTACTTCGAGCTGATCCAGAACCGCACCGACATCGCATCCATCCGCAACCATTTGCTGTTCGGCCAGGCGCAGGCCCTGGCAGCCGCGTAACCGGAGTCTTGCATGAAACTGTCCGCCATCCCCACCACCGTGCGCACCACCTGTCCCTATTGCGGCGTCGGCTGCGGCGTGCGCGCCCAGCTCGGCCAGGATGGGCAGCTCGCCATTCTCGGGGACGAGGCCCATCCGGCCAGCCAGGGCCGCCTGTGCGTGAAGGGCTCGGCGCTGGGCGAGACCGTTGGCCTCGACGGGCGCCTGCTTTCTCCCATGTTGCGTGAACAGGGCGTGCTGCGCGAGAGCTCCTGGGACGAGGCGCTCGACAAGGTGGCCGGCGGGTTTCAGAAGATCATCGCCGAACACGGCCCGGACGCGGTGGCGCTGTATGTCTCCGGCCAGCTGCTGACCGAGGATTATTACGTCGCCAACAAGTTCATGAAGGGCTATGTCGGCAGCGCAAACATCGACACCAATTCGCGTCTGTGCATGTCCGCGGCGGTGGCCGGCCACAAGCGCGCCTTCGGCGAAGACATCGTGCCCGGCTGCTACGAGGATTTCGAACTGGCCGACCTGGTGGTGCTGGTGGGCTCGAACGCCGCCTGGTGCCACCCGACCCTGTACCAGCGCATCGCGCGCGCCAGGGAAGCGCGGCCGGCGATGAAGGTGGTCGTGATCGATCCGCGCCGCACCGCCACCTGCGACCTGGCCGACCTGCACCTGCCGCTGAAACCGGGCAGCGACGTCTGGCTGTTCAACGGACTGCTGGCTTACCTGGCCACGCAGGGGGCGCTGGACGCGGCCTTCGTGGATGCGCACACGGCCGGCCTCGGGGATGCATTGGAGGCGGCCGGGCAGGCCGGCAGTCTGCTCGACGTGGCCAAGGCCTGCAAACTGGATCCGCAACAGCTGCTGGCCTTTTATGAACTGTTCGCGAAGACGGAAAAGACCGTCACCGCCTTCACCATGGGCGTGAACCAGTCCTCCAGCGGCGCCGACAAGGTCAACGCCATCATCAACTGCCACCTGGCGACGGGCCGCATCGGCCATCCCGGCATGGGACCGTTCTCGCTGACCGGCCAGCCGAACGCGATGGGCGGACGCGAGGTGGGCGGCCTGGCCAACATGCTGGCGGCGCACATGGAGCTGGACGATCCGGGCCAGCGCGCCGCCGTGCGGGCATTCTGGGATGCGCCGCGCATCGCCGACAAGCCCGGCCTGAAGGCGGTCGACCTGTTCCGCGCGATCGAGGAGGGCAGCGTGAAGGCCGTGTGGATCATGGCCACCAATCCGCTGGTCAGCCTGCCGGATGCGGACCAGGCCAGGCGCGCCCTGGAAAAGTGCGAGCTGGTGGTGGCGTCCGACATCGTGCTCGGCACCGACACCAACGAGATGGCGCACGTGCTGCTGCCGGCCCTGGGCTGGGGCGAGAAGGACGGCACGGTCACCAATTCCGAGCGCTGCATCTCGCGCCAGCGCGGCTTTCTTGCTGCGCCGGGACAGGCGCGGCCGGACTGGGAGATCGTCTGCGAGCTCGCGCGCCGCATGGGCTTTACGGGTTTCGATTTCAGCTCGCCGCACCAGATCTTCGACGAGCATGCGCGCCTGTCGGGCTGGCAGAACGGTGCCGGCAGCCAGCGCCGCCGCATCTTCGACATTGGCGGACTGGCCGGCTTGAGCGGCGCCGAATACGACGCCCTGGAACCCGTGCAGTGGCCGGTGCGCCGCCCTGGAGACGCCACCCGGCGCCTGTTCGGCGACGGCCGTTTCTCGCATCCGGACGGCAGGGCGCGCTTCGTGGCCACGCGCGCGCGCCTGCCCGCGCATGCGCCTGACGCGGACTTTCCGCTGGTGCTGAACACCGGCCGCGTGCGCGACCAGTGGCACACGATGACGCGCACCGGGCGCTCCGTCAAACTGGCCGAGCATGTGCCGGAACCCTTCGTCGACCTGCACCCGCAGGATGCCTTGCTGTGCGGCGTGAAGGACGGCGAGCTGGCGCGTGTGAGCAGCCGCTGGGGCGCGGGCGTGGCGCGCGTGCGGCACGGCGGCGGCATCGCGCGCGGCAACGTGTTCATGCCGATCCACTGGAGCGGGCAGACGGCGTCCGATGCGCGCGTGGGCAGCATCGTCAATCCGGCGGTCGATCCGGTCTCGGGCGAGCCGGAGTTCAAACATACGCCGGTGCGCGTCGAACCCTTCGGCGTGAACTGGTACGGCTTCATCCTCAGCCGCACCGAACTGCCGCTGGAAGAAGCGGCCAACTGGACCCGCATCCAGGGCAGCGGCTTTGTCCGCTACGAGCTGGCCGGGCGCAATCCCTTTGCCGAAGCGGCCGGCTGGGCACGGCGCCTGCTGAAAGTGGAGGACGAGGACGCCGACTGGATCGAGCTCGAGGACCGCAGCGGGGGCGTGTACCGCGCGGCCCACCTGATCGACGGCCGCATCGAGGCTTGCCTGTTCGTGTCCCAGCGCCAGGACCTGCCGGCACCCGGTTCTCCGTCCCGGAACTGGCTGGCGCAGATGTTCGGCAAGCAGGAGCTGTCGCCGCAGGACCGCGCCGGCCTGCTGTCCGGCCGCGCAAGGGAGCAGGGGGGCGATCCGGGGCCGACCGTCTGCTCCTGCTTCGGCGTGGGCCGCAACACGATCCGCATCGCCATCGAAAAGCATGGGCTGAAAGATGCGTCGGAGGTCACCGCCTGCGTGAAGGCGGGCGGCAACTGCGGTTCCTGCGTGCCGGAGATACGGGCGCTGCTGGCGGTCTAGCAGTGCATTTGGCAGATAAGGCAGCGAATCATGCAGTTCATCGCAAAATACCGGCCGGGCGGGAGATCTCTGCTTAGAATGATTTCACCTTAACCCAACCGGGAGTTCTGCGATGCGCCCAATCACACTTGCCCTTGCCGCCGTCCTTTCCCTTGCCGCCACCGCCCAGGCGGACGAGCAGCTCCGCAACGCGCCGGCGTTCACGTCGATCAGCGTGCATGGGCCGATCAGCGTTACCGTGGATGCGGGCAAGGCGCAGTCGCTGACCGTGCGGGGCGACCCCAGGTTCATCAAGGACCTGACGAGCGAAGTGGTAGACGGCGAACTGCGCCTGCGCATGCCCGACAGGGACAAGAAGCTCAACTCCAAAGGCGACCAGCGCGTCGTCATCACCATGCCGGCGCTGCGCGCGCTCGAGGTCGAAGGGGCGGGCGAGATCAGGCTCAACCAGGTTCGAGGCGAACGCCTCGACGTGAACTACCGGGGTGCCGGCAGCGTGGGCATCAACGGCGAAGTGAAGACCTTCAGCATGAAGGCGGAAGGCGTCGGCGAAGTCGATGCGAAAGCCCTGCTTGCGAACGACGTGGACGTCCGTTTTCGCGGCATCGGCGACGTCAAGGTCTACGCCAGGAACCGGCTCGACGCGGTGGTGGAGGGCATGGGCAACCTGAGCTATTACGGCAAGCCGCGCATCGTCAACAAGACTGCGTCGGGCATCGGATCGGTGCAGGCCGCTAACTAGGAAGGCTCGAAAGGCGGCCCGGTCCGCTCAGCGGGCAGGATCCCGAAGGCCTGCGGCACCGCGACCCGCATGATGTCGATGAAGCGCCGCAGCCGCGCCGGATAGAAGCGCGCCGGCGGATAGATCAGGTGGATGGGCAGCGGCGCCGCTTCCCAGTCCGGCGTCAGCTGCACCAAACGGCCGGCCTCGAGCTCCTCGCGCACGGCCCAGGACGAGCCGACCGCTACGCCCACATCCTGCAGCAGGGCGCTGCGCATCGCATACAGGTTGTCGGTCACCAGGCGCGGCTGGACCGGAAAGCGCAGCGTCTCGCCGCTCTGCCTGTGCGTCAGCGCGACCTCGTTGCGGTAGTAGGGCGACACTGCGATCCAGGACAGGTCGGCCAGCTCGCCCGGGTGGGTCGGCACCGGGCGGCCTTCCAGCAGGGAGGGCGCACAGACCACGATGCGCGGCACTTCGCCCAGCCGGATCGCGACCACCGACGGGTCGGGAATGTCGCCGACCCGGATCGCGCAATCGATGCCCTCGGCGATGAAGTCCGGCGTGCGGTCGTGCAGGGTCCAGTCGACCGACATCTTCGGATAGCGCCTCAGGTACTCGGCCAGCGGCCCCACCAGTTGCTGCTGGCCGAAGGCATGCGGCGCGATCACGCGCAGCAATCCCACCGGTTCCTCGCCGGCACCCCGGATCTCGCTCTCGAATTCCTGCCAGCCGGCGATCAGCTCCTTGGCCCGCGTATAGCAGCGCATGCCGTCGTCGGTCAGCTTCATCGCGTGCGTGGAGCGCTGCAGCAGGCGCACGCCCAGCGATTTCTCCAGCGTCTTCAGGCGCCGGCTGACGGTGGGCTGGGTAGTCTCCAGCAGCCGCGCGGCCGCCGACAGGCTGCCGGCATCGACGATGCGGACGAAGGTTTCTACGAGCATCATGCGATCGGTTATGCGGTCGGTGGTGGAAACAAGGCTGTTAAGGTCTGTGTTCATACGTTCATCGTATAACACTTCGACGTCCGACCCGTCTACCGTTCTCAAGCCCAGCCAAGGATAATGGCGCCATCGAGAATCACCGGAACCGCACCATGAACACCGTCCAGACCGCCCACGCGCGGCCCCACCTGTCGTCGTCGCTGAGCTTTTTGCTGGCCGGCGCCACCGGCCTGACCGTGGCCGCCCTCTACTACAGCCAGCCGACCCTGGGCGTACTGGCCGGCGACCTGCACGCCAGCCCGCGCGAGATCGGCTGGATCCCGACCCTCACCCAGCTCGGCTACGCGCTCGGTCTGCTGCTGCTGGCGCCGCTGGGCGACCGCTTCGACCGCCGCAACATCATCCTGCTGAAGGCGGTGATCCTGTGCGCCGCGCTGCTGCTGACCGGCTTCGCGCCGGGCCTGCCGGTGCTGCTGGTGGCGAGTTTGCTGGTCGGGCTATTCGCGACCGTGGCCCAGGACATCGTCCCCGCCGCCGCGACGCTGGCTCCGCCGGAAGAGCGCGGCAAGGCGGTCGGCACGGTGATGACGGGCCTCCTGATGGGCATCCTGCTGTCGCGTGTGGTGAGCGGCTTCGTCGCCGAGACCGCCGGCTGGCGCGCGATGTTCGTCGCGGCCGCCGCCAGCGTGGCTGTGCTGGCCGTGGTGCTGGCGAAGGGCTTGCCGCGCTTTGCGCCGACCACCAGCAAGCCGTATCCGGAGCTGTTGAAATCGCTGGTTCACCTGTGGGGCGAATACCCGAAGCTGCGCCAGGCCGCGCTGGCCCAAAGTCTGCTGGCGCTCGGCTTCTCGGCCTTCTGGTCGACCCTGGCGGTGATGCTGCACGAGGCCCCGTTCCACCTGGGCTCGGGTGCTGCCGGCGCCTTCGGCCTGGCCGGCGCCGCCGGTGCCCTGGCCGCGCCCTTCGCCGGCCGCCTGGCGGACCGTCACGGCCCGGAATGGGTGCTGCGCATCGCCTGCGCCATTGCCGTGGTGTCGTTCGCCGCGATGCTGCTGATGCCGCTGCTTCCGGTGCAGGCCCAGCTGGTGCTGCTGGCGCTGGCCACGGTCGGTTTCGACCTGGGTGTGCAGGCCAGCCTGATCTCGCACCAGAGCATCGTCTACGGCATCGCGCCGGAAGCGCGCAGCCGCCTGAACGCGGTGCTGATGACCTGCATGTTCATCGGCATGGCGACCGGCGGCCTGCTCGGCGCCCAGGTGCTGGCAAGCTGGGGCTGGATCGGCGTGACGCTGCTGGCGACCGTGTCGGCCGGTGGTGCGCTGCTAGTGCGCCTGCGCAGCGGAAAATAGTCAATCGAAGGGAAAGGGCCGCTTGGTGACGGCCACGAGCACGATGTAGGCGAACAGCGCCAGCGCCGCGGCAAACGCGGCCTGGCGCTGTCCTTTTGTGCGCCCGCGTTTCAGGGCGATCGAGCCCAGCACGATGTAGCCGAGCAGGGCGAGCACCTTGGCCGTCAGCCACGGCTGCCGGCCGGGATATTGATGGCTCCAGGCGGCCAGGCCGATCGCGCTGGCCAGCAGCAGGGTGTCGACGATGTGCGGCGCCACGCGCACCCAGCGCTGCTGCAGCATGGTCGAGGCGCGCAGCATCCAGGCGCCGCGCAGCAGGAACAAGGAACCGGAGAGGGCGGCGCAGCCCATGTGGAAGTGTTTGAGGCTCAGGTAATCCATGCGGCCTCAAACCCGGCCGATCCGCATATTGATGGGCCAGCAAATGGTCCGACTGAGGTCCGGGTCGCCCCAGGCCTGCGCGATATCGTTCGCAAATCGTACCAGCAGCTCTTCCTTTCCCGCTTCCCTTGCGCTGCGTACCGCGGACCAGGTCGTGAGATAGCCCAGGAACTCGGACAGGTGCCAGTCGAGGCGGATCTCCAGCGCCGGCGGCGCCAGTTCTTCGAAGGGAAAATCGATGGTCGCGTAGCCGGTATCGACCAGCTTTCGTTCCGCCGGCCAGTACGGCCCGATCTCGTCCCAATAGAATGTCTGGAAGCGCGCATCGAGCGCCGGGTCGAGCTTCAGCACGCCGTAGCTGACCAGCGCGAGGATGGCGCCCGGCCTGGCGATCCGGCGGACTTCCCGGTAAAAGGCGGGCAGGTCGAACCAGTGCGCAGCCTGGGCCGCGGTGATCAGGCTGGCGCCGGCATCACGCAGCGGCAGCTGTTCGGCGGACGCGCAGCGGTAATCGATCCGCTCGTTCGGGGCCGCGTTCGCGATCTGGTCGGCGCTCGGATCGAGCCCGACCACCTTGCCGAAGTAAGGAGCAAGCAGCTGCGTCAGCTGGCCGTTGCCGCAGCCGACATCGACGGCAAGCGCGTCGTCCGGCGCCTGCGAGGCCAGGAAAGCCGCGAGCTGGCGCGGATACTCGGGCCGGAATCGGGCGTAGGCCTGGCCGCCCTGGTCGAACCAGTTGCGGGCCGGCTGGCTATTCGTCGACATGTGCATCTCCTTGCTTGGTATTTTGTGTTTTCGCGATGCTGACGCGGGCAGAGAATCCTTCGCGTTCCAGGGCTTCGGCCGCGGCCTCCAGCGCCCGCCGCAGCGGGTAGCCGATTTCTTCCTCGAGATTGCCGATGGCGGCGAAGGTCGCGGTCCAGTGCCGTTCGAGCTTGGCCACCAGGGTGCGCCCGGCCGCGGTGAGCCGGATGCCGCTCTTGCGCCCATCGTCGACGGCGTGACGCGAAACCAGACCGTCGCCCTCCAGCAGCGCGACGGTCTGGCTGATGGCGCCTTGCGTCAGGCGGGTCCGCTCGGTGATGTCGGTGACGGTCTGCGCGCCGGCCTTCAGTGCCCGCAATACCGGGGTGTAGCGCGCCCGGTAATCCAGGCGCATCGCACGGTAATGCTCCTCGGCGCCATGTTCGACCAGTTCGTTGACATAGCGAAGCAGTTCGCCGAGCCCGGGATGTTGTTTGGGATCCATGCGCCAGATAATACATTAGCACTAATGTAAATTCAACGGCGGGACATCTCCAGACTCGATCCCACCACGCCGAGTGCGCGCCGATCGGGATCTTTTACACGTCGAGGAGCAGCATTTTCACGCCGGCGATGCTGTCGAGGTAGCACCCGAGCAGCGCGCCAGCAGGCGATGAGCAGCACCGTGAAGGATGCGTAGAGGCCGGACGTGACGATCGAGGCAAGCATGGTAGGCTTGGTGTTGCTGAGACAGGGGCGCGGGAGGATAAATCCCGTAGAAATGACAAAGCCCCGAGGGCGGGGCTTTTCGATGGAATTCTGTGGTCGGGGTGAGAGGATTCGAACCTCCGGCCTCTACGTCCCGAACGTAGCGCTCTACCGGGCTAAGCTACACCCCGACTGGTATGGATACTGCTGAGGGAGAAAACTGATGGTCGGGGTGAGAGGATTCGAACCTCCGGCCTCTACGTCCCGAACGTAGCGCTCTACCGGGCTAAGCTACACCCCGACTGGTTTGAGACCCGTTGCCGAATCTCGGGAAGGCATTACTATAGTTGCCTCAATGGTTCCTGTCAACTGCGAAGCGGCACAGCTGCAGCAGGCTCTGCTTGAATTCGCTCTCCGGCAGGTCGGCGATCGCGTCGGCGGCGCGCTTGGCGGCGGCTTCGGCTGCGCGGCGCGTATAGTCGAGCGCGCCGCTGGTGGTGACGGCAGCCAGCACGGCGTCGAAATGGGTCTCGTCGCCCTGCTCGATGCAGCTGCGGATCAGTTCGCGCTGCTCGGCGCTGCCGTTTTCCATCACGTAGATCAGGGGCAGGGTAGGCTTGCCTTCGCGCAGGTCGTCGCCGACGTTCTTGCCGATCTCGGTGGCGTCGCCGGCGTAGTCGAGCACGTCGTCGATCAGCTGGAACGCGGTGCCCAGCGAGCGGCCGTACTCGCCGGCGGCGTCGATCTGGGCGTTATCCGCGCCGGCCACCAGGGCGCCGAGCTGGGCGGCAGCTTCGAACAGCTTGGCGGTCTTGGAGCGGATCACGTTCAGGTAGCTGTCCTGGGTCACGTCCGGGTCGTGCATGTTCAGCAGCTGCAGGACTTCACCCTCGGCGATTACGGTGGTGGCGCGCGACAGGATCTCCATCACGCGCATGTCGTCCAGGCTGGTCATCATCTCGAACGCGCGCGAGTACAGGTAGTCGCCGACCAGCACCGAGGCGGCGTTGCCGAACATCGCGTTGGCGGTCTGGCGGCCGCGGCGCATCGAGGATTCGTCGACCACGTCGTCGTGCAGCAGGGTCGCGGTGTGGATGAATTCCACCACCGCCGCCAGTTCGTGGTGGCCGGCGCCCTGGTAGCCGTAGGCGTTCGCCAGCAGCAGCACGAGCACCGGACGGATCCGCTTGCCGCCGGCACTGATGATGTATTCGGCGATCTGGTTCACCAGTGCGACGTCCGACTGCAGCCGCTGTCGGATCACCCCGTTCACGGCCTCCATGTCGGCTGCGATCGTGCGGGTGATGGGGTTTTGTTGGGCGGTTTGGGTGGCGGCGGACAAGGCGGACCTGCTTGACGTTGAGTGCGATGTGGATGTGTTAAGTGGCGCGATTATACGATAAGCAAGCAAATCTCGCGCTTTTTCACATGAGTTGCGCGGGTGGCGGGGCCAATGTATAATCCTCTGTTCCCCGAATCCCGAGCATGCCGTACGCCGGATTCGCAGGAATTTTCTTAACAATCAATGAGGTTTCAAATCATGTACGCGGTCATAAAAACCGGTGGCAAGCAGTATAAAGTTGTCGCTGGCGAAAAACTCAAAATCGAACAGATACCGGCAGACATTGGTTCCGAACTCACTATCGATCAGGTTCTCGCAGTAGGCGAGGGCGAGAGCATCAAGTTTGGTGCTCCGCTGGTGGAAGGTGCTTCGGTTCGCGTGACTGTTGTTTCGCAGGGTCGCCACGACAAAGTGCGTATCTTCAAGATGCGTCGTCGTAAGCACTACCAGAAGCGTCAGGGCCATCGCCAGAACTACACCGAAATCCAAGTGGTTGCGATCAACGGCTAATTGCCGCGCGTCCTCATCAGTCATCAAGGAGCATCTAAATGGCACACAAAAAAGGCGGCGGTACTACCCGCAACGGCCGTGATTCAGAAAGCAAGCGCCTCGGCGTGAAGGTCTACGGCGGCCAGACGATCAACGCAGGCGGCATCATCGTGCGTCAGCGCGGCACCACCGTGCGTCCGGGCACCAACGTCGGCATGGGCAAGGATCACACCCTGTTCGCGCTGGTCGACGGCAATGTCAAGTTCGTCAAGCAAGGCGTCGGTTCGAAGCAGTACGTGACCGTCGTTGCTGCTGAAGCAGTCGCTGCCTAATACGCGGCGCAGTGGAACCTTGCCTAGGCGAGGTTCCGCGAAGTGAGGCGCAAGCCTTGCAATCGATAGGCTCTGCCCACAGGTAGAGCCTTTTTAATTTCTGGCGTTGTCACCGTTAAGTGCGTATCCATGGGCCCATCTTGTGGCACATTTAACAGTGACATAGCCCTCAGTTTTGGTGGTTCATCATGAAGTTTATCGACGAAGCAAGAATCGAAGTCATCGGCGGTGACGGCGGCAACGGCTGCGCCTCGTTCCGGCGCGAGAAATTCCGTCCGTTCGGCGGTCCGGACGGTGGCGACGGCGGCCGCGGCGGCTCGATCTGGGCGATTGCCGACCGCAACGTCAACACGCTGGTCGACTTCCGTTTCTCCAAGGTGCACACGGCGCGCAACGGCGAACCGGGCCGCGGCTCCGACTGCTACGGCAAGGGCGCGGAGGATGTCTACCTGCGCATGCCGGTCGGCACCCTGATCATCGACGACAACAACGGCGAGATCCTGGCCGATATGACGGAACACGGCCAGATCGAACTGCTGGCCAAGGGCGGCGAGGGCGGCTGGGGCAACATCCACTTCAAGACCTCGACCAACCGCGCGCCGCGCCAGAAGACCGAAGGCAAGGAAGGCGAGCGCCGCGCGCTGCGTCTCGAGCTGAAGGTGCTGGCCGACGTCGGCCTGCTGGGCATGCCGAACGCCGGCAAGTCGACCTTCATCACGGCCGTGTCGAACGCGCGTCCGAAGATCGCCGACTACCCGTTCACGACCTTGCATCCGAACCTTGGCGTGGTGCGCGTCTCGCACGAGAAGAGCTTCGTGATCGCCGACATCCCCGGCCTGATCGAAGGCGCGGCGGAAGGCGCCGGCCTGGGCCACCAGTTCCTGCGCCACCTGAGCCGCACCGGCCTGCTGCTGCACATCGTCGACTTCGCGCCGGCGGACGGCAAGACCGACCCGGTCAAGGAGACCAAGGCCCTGGTCAAGGAACTCGAGAAGTTCGACGAGGAGCTGGTCAACAAACCGCGCTGGCTGGTGCTGAACAAGCTGGACGTCGTGCCGGAAGAGGAGCGCAAGAAGCTGGTCAAGGACTTCGTCAAGAAACTGGCCTGGAAGGGCCCGGTGTTCGAGATCTCGGCCCTGAACCGCGAAGGCTGCGAAGACCTGGTCCACGCCATCTACAAATATCTGGAAGAGAAGCGCCACCTCGAGCACCGTTCGGAAGAAAAGCAGATGACCGAGGAAGCGCGCGGCATCTCGTCCATCGATCCGGACGATCCGCGCTTCAAGATTCTCGAAGACTGATCCGGCACCAAAGTTGTTCCTGAGCCCATCGCGCCGCCTGAACCTGCGCAGCCAGCTGCTGCGGGTGACCGCCACGGCCAGTTCGCTGGCCGCGCTGTCGGCATTGCTCGATCCGGACCGGACCGCGGGCGCGATGGGCCTGTTTCTCGTCGGCGTGAACGGCTACAGCCAGTTCTACGCCATCTATGTCGGAGTGCGCCTCGCCACCGCGGGGCTGGCTCTGCTGGCGGCCAGGCGGGGCGACCAGCCCATCCTCGGCGACCTCGCAGCACTATTCATCCTGGCGCAGCCGCTCGGCCGCCTCGTCGCATCCTTCGCGATCGGCCTGCCCCAGGGCTTATTGTTCGCCGTTAGCGGAATCGAAGTGCTGGTCGGCCTGGCGCTGCTGCTGCTTCGCCCGCGCGGAATGCCTTTCTCGCCACTGCCCTCATCATGAGCTCCGCCATTTCCGCCACTTCCGTCATCCATCCCGCCGCCCGTATCATCGTCAAGGTCGGTTCCTCGCTCGTCACCAACGAAGGCCGCGGCCTCGACAACGCCGCGATCGCGCGCTGGGCCGCCCAGATCGCCTCGCTGCGCACCCTCGGCAAGGAAGTCGTACTGGTGTCCTCCGGCGCGATCGCCGAAGGCATGTTGCGCCTCGGTTTCACGTCGCGCCCGACCGACATCCACGAACTGCAGGCCTGCGCCGCCTGCGGCCAGATGGGCCTGGCCCAGATCTACGAAACCAGCTTCGCCACCCACGGCGTGAAGACCGCCCAGGTGCTGCTCACTCACGCCGACCTGGCCGACCGCGAGCGCTACCTGAACGCGCGCTCGACGCTCACCACGCTGCTCCGCCTGGGCGTGGTCCCGATCATCAACGAGAACGACACCGTGGTCACGGACGAGATCAAGTTCGGCGACAACGACACCCTCGGCGCGCTGGTCGCCAACCTGATCGAGGCCGACGCCCTGGTCATCCTGACCGACCAGAAGGGCCTGTACTCGGCCGACCCGCGCAAGGACCCGCAGGCGAAGCTGATCGCCGAAGCCCAGGCCGGCGACACCTCGCTCGAAGCGATGGCCGGCGGCGCCGGCAGCAGCATCGGCAGCGGCGGCATGCTGACCAAGGTGCTGGCCGCCAAGCGTGCCGCACGTTCGGGCGCGCATACCGTGATCGCCTGGGGCAGGGAAGACAATGTGCTGGTGCGCCTGGCCGGCGGCGAGCCGATCGGCACCCAGCTGCTGGCGCCGACCGCGCGCCTGACCGCGCGCCGCCAGTGGATGGTCGACCACCTGCACACGGCGGGCGAACTGGTGATGGACGCTGGCGCCGTGCAGAAGCTGGCGAAAGAAGGCAAGTCGCTGCTGCCGATCGGCGTAACGGCCGTGCGCGGCGACTTCGGGCGCGGCGCGCTGGTGACCTGCATGGCCGAAGACGGCACCGAGATCGCGCGCGGACTGACCAACTACACCGCTTCCGAAGTGAAGCGCATCATGCGCCATGCTTCAAGCGAGATCGAGACGATTCTCGGTTATGTCGAGGCGCCGGAACTGGTGCATCGGGATAATCTGGTGCTGCTGTAAAGTTCCTTGTTGTCCGTGCATGGCGTAGATGAAGAAGCGTTTTACAGACGAGCAGATTGTTGGAATCCTGCGCCAGGCCGAGGCCGCTGACGTGGTCATCCGGAATCTGTGCAGACAGCACGGCATTACCGAGCAGACCTTTTTCCGGTGGCGACGCAAATACGAGGGGGCGCCGCTGCCGCCACAGGAAATCGACACCGCTGCCGGGAATCCTCGAGTGGCGGAGGATTCCCCGCTCCGCCGTGTTCCGCTTGCCCAACGGCGGGCCCAGATTCTCGACACTGCGTACCAATTTTTTTCCGAGCACGGAATTCGTGGGGATACCCGTGCGCTCGCCAAGGCTTGCGGCATCTCTCAACGATTGCTGTACAGGGCTTTTCCCAACAAGGCGGCCTTGCTGGACGCTTTGTATGAGACGCACGTCATCGGACCCGTAAAGACCATGTGGCTGGACCAGCTGCGGGATCGGAGCAAACCGGTGGAAGAGCGGCTGGTCATCTTCTGTCTCGACTATTATGAGTCGGTTCTCACTTCGCGTTGGCTGAGGACGATCCTTTCAGCGTCGCTGGCGGGGACGAGCATGGCGTCGGATTACTTCAACGGGTTTGTCGCCCAGTTGGTCGATATCACGATGGAGGAGGTTGCGTACGAGCTCGGACTTGAAGTCCCGGCAAGCAAAGACCTCGCTTATGAAATCGGCTGGATGCTCTACGGCGCGATTTCCCATCACGCATTCAGGCACCATGTCTACGGGATCGATAAAGGCGTTCCTATCCAGACTTACATTGCACTTCAGGTACGCTGCTTCCTTTCTGGAATCAAGACAATCCTTCCGCCAACAACAGCTTGAGCTTTGCCGCCAGCCACGCGGCGAACAAGCAATCCGGAATTCCGTCTGCGTGCCAAGCCCGCAGGGGCAGCGTTCACATTGAGGACTAACATAATTGCCGTCGGTTGACGACAAGTTGCAATTGTGCGACTACTGATAAATAGTTGCATTACGGAACTAATCATTGCTTTTTGTCACATACATGAGTGCTTCAATCTGCAACCGACGTATTTCATCAATCCCTTCTCGATCTCATGTTCTTCTCTAACCTCAAGCTTGGGCATCGCCTTGCCGCTGGCTTCGCGCTCGTCACGGCATTCGTGATCGGTATTACGGTCCTTGGGGTGAGCCGTCTCGCTTCGGTCAATGACGGGACGAATCTGATCGTTCGTGACCGCTACCCGAAGGTGGTCCTCGCCAACCAGATCCTGAATCGCATCAGCGAGGTCGCGATCGACTCGAGAAATGCCTTGAATACGGACGATACTGCCGAAACCGCGGCGGAGTTGCACCGGATCGACATCATCCGGGCAGAGGTCAGCGCCGATCTGGAGAAGATCGGCCGGACTCTGGCCACCGGAAGCGGGCTCAAATTGTTCCAGGCGATCCAGGAGGCGCGGGCACGATATCGAAGCTCGCAGGAAGAATTCCAGAAGCTTCTTGCGGAGGGCCGGAAGCAGGAAGCCCGCATGGTCCTGGTCGCGAAATTGAACCCGGCGCAGGGCGAATACATGTCGCAGGTACGTGCACTCGTTGCTTATGGTGGTGAGCTCATGAAAACAAGTGCGGACCTGGCAGCCAGAGAGTATGAGGCGGCGCGAAATCTGATGATTGAACTCGCAACGGTTGCCGTCCTGTTGGCCGTGGCCGCAGCGTATCTGGTCACGCGCAGCATTACTCAGCCTTTGGCACATGCCGTCGAGGTGGCCAGAAAGGTCGCGTCGGGAGACCTCTCGAGCCATATCGTCGTGACATCGAAGGACGAAACAGGTGAACTGATGCACGCGCTCAAGGACATGAACGACAGCCTGGCTCACCTGGTGGGACAGGTCCGAGCCGGAACGGACACGATCGCCACGGCATCGAGCCAGATTTCGGCAGGCAATCAGGATCTTTCGGCACGCACCGAACAACAAGCGAGTTCCCTGGAAGAGACGGCATCTTCCATGGAGGAGCTGACCGCAACCGTGAAGCAGAATGGAGACAATGCACGGCAGGCAAACAACATGGCACGGTCCGCGTCCGAAGTGGCTGCCAGGGGCGGAGCACTGGCTGCCCAGGTTGGCCAGACGATGGACCTCATCAATGAGTCGTCGCACAGGATCGCCGACATCATCGGCGTTATTGACGGCATCGCGTTTCAGACCAACATCCTGGCCTTGAATGCCGCCGTCGAAGCTGCGCGTGCAGGGGAGCAGGGGCGCGGATTTGCCGTCGTGGCGTCGGAAGTCAGGAACTTGGCACAACGGTCCGCCGCCGCGGCAAAGGAAATCAAAGCCCTGATTGATGACTCGGTCTCGAAGGTCGACGACGGCACGGAACTCGTGCAACGGGCTGGCGACACGATGAGTGAAATCGTCGCGAGCGTGCGCCGTGTTACCGACCTCATGGCAGAGATCGCGGCTGCCAGCGCGGAGCAGTCTGCCGGCATCGAACAGGTGAGCCAGGCCGTGGGCCAGATGGACCAGGTGACACAACAGAATGCCGCGCTCGTCGAGCAAGCCGCCGCGGCATCCGGCGCGATGCACGATCAGGCGACGAGCCTGGCCAAACTCGTCAGCATTTTCAGGCTGGCACCAGGCCAGCCCAGGGCCGGCAAGGGGCGGGATAGGCAGGCAAGGGCAAAGAAGGAACCGGATAGTCTAGGATTTGATGCGCATGAAAAAGATGTCTAATGTGAAGCTCGTGGCACTCCATGCGGAGATCGAATCGCCGCAAGCTTGCCCCGATCTTCTTGCACTGACCCCCTCCGCCGAAGACCTCATTGCACATCTTCCCGTCGGACTCGTGGTCCTGGACGAAGCGCTGCGCGTTATCAGCGTCAATCATGTCTTCCGCAAGATTGTCGAGATGAAGGACGATCGCGGCGTCGCCGGCCTCGGCCTCGACACGATCCTTCCGCACGGGGAGTTGCGCGTACAGGCGGAGCGCATCCTCAGGGAAGGCTCGGCACGGCATGGCATCGGCATTGCCCTGGCCGATAAACGACTGCGGATTGCCCTGGCGGGCATCCGTTCCGCGGACGGCGATCGCTGCCTGTTGTTGCTGGTCGAGGAGGTGACGGAAGAGCAGCGCCTGCGCGACGAAGCGCGCGTGCATGCCTTGCGTTACCGCGACCAGGCCTCCTTGCTCGACAAGGCGACCGATGCGATCGTCGTGCGGGGCATCGATTTCAAGGTTCAATTCTGGAACAAGAGTGCTGAGCGGCTGTACGGGTGGACCTCGCAAGAGGTGATAGGGCGATCGGTGCTGGAACTCCTGTATGACGATCCGGCACTGATCGTGGAGCTCTCCGGGCGCCTGCTCGAGCAGGACGAATGGCGCGGTGAACTCCTGCATCGGCGCAAGGACGGCAGTACGTTCGCAGTGGAGAGTCATTGGACGCTGGTGCGCGATGAGGAGCAGCATCAACCGCAATCGGTGTTCGTCATTAACACGGACATTACGCAACGCAAGGCAACCGAAGAAAAAATCCAGCACCTCGGCCTGTACGACATGCTGACCGGCCTGCCGAACCGGACCCTGTTCACGGATCGCCTGCAACTGGCGCTTGCCAGGGCAAAGCGCCATGGACGGGTGTTGGCGCTGCTGTTCATGGACCTCAACCGCTTCAAGGAGATCAACGATACACGTGGCCATGGGGTGGGCGACCAGGTGCTGGTAAAAGTCGCCAAACGCTTCAAGGCTGCATTGCGTGGCGAGGAAATGCTGGCGCGCCTGGCCGGCGATGAATTCGTGGTGGTCAGCGAAACCGACGACAGGGTCACCGGAAGCGTCATTGCCGAGCGCCTGCAGCAGGCATTGGCCGAACCGGTCGTCACCAGCGCGGGCAGCTTTTCCGTCGGCGTCAGTATCGGCATCTCCTTTTACCCTGAAGATGGCGTTACCGGCGACGAACTGCTCAAGTGCGCCGACATTGCCATGTATCGCGTCAAGGCAACGGGAGGCGGCTACGTTTGCTATCAGCCCGAAATGAGCACCGGCTTGGCGGAGCGGTTGGAACTTGCCAGGAATCTGCAATGCGCCTTGACCGACGGAAAACTGGAGCTTTATTACCAGCCGAAGGTCGATCTCCATACAGGACAGCTGACCGGCGCCGAAGCCTTGTTGCGCTGGAATGATCCGGAACGCGGCTGGATCAGTCCGGCGCAGTTCATCCCGATCGCCGAGGCACGCGGCATGATCGGGGTACTTGGCAAATGGGTTTTGCGGGAGGCGTGCCGCCAGATGAGGGCATGGCAGGATGCGGGCATGGTCTTCCCCGGCCGCCTGGCGGTCAATCTCGCTCCCCGCCAATTCGACGAAATCGACATCGCAGAGAGCATTCAGGACATCGTACGCGCAGCGGGCCTGACGCCGGCCTGTTTCGAACTGGAGCTGACCGAGAGCACTTTGATGAATAACGTGGAGCGGGCGATCGAGATCATGGCGACGCTGAAAACGGCAGGATTTGCGCTGTCGATCGACGATTTCGGCACGGGGTATTCATCGCTCTCCTATCTCAAGCGCCTGCCGGTAGACAAGCTGAAGATTGACATCTCCTTCGTGCGCGACATGCTCAAGGATCACCACGGCGACGCGATCGTTACCACGATCATCGGCATGGCGCGCAATCTCGACTTGCAGGTGATTGCGGAAGGGGTCGAAGTGGCTGCCCAGGCGGAAGCCTTGCGGGCACTCGATTGCGATGAAGCCCAAGGCTATCATTTCGGCCGCCCGGAACATCCTGACGCTTTTGCGCAAAAATGGCTGAAGACTAGCGCTGCCCCGGCAGGGCCGGCGACCTCAAGGGCATAAGCCGCTCAAGCAGCGCTAGAGGCCGCCGGCCAGGGTGCGGGAAGACCGGATTGCACGACCTGCGCCGGCGCGCAGTTCGCCTTGCGGACGAACTGGAACAGATCCTTGGGATCGGCCGGCTCCGAATCGCTCATTTCAGCCTTGCTCTTTCGTAAGCGCGACCCAAAACGACACTTGCCCCACCCCCGCCGCCCCCACCAGTACGCACGCCACCGCGAGCGCCGGATTCCGCCCCACCGCTGCCAGCGACGTGCACAAGGCCCCGATCGCCATCTGCGTGGATCCATACAGGCCGGACGCCGACCCCACCAGTTGCCGGTTCACTCCCACCGCCTTGCTCAGCGCGGCCGGACTCGACATTCCAGCGCCCACCGTGTATGCGAACAGCAAGCCCATCGTGCCGACCAGCGTCAGCCCGCCCACCATGACGGTCAGCAGGAAGGCGACGGCGCTGACGAGGCTGAGGATATTGCTGCCCAACAGCAGGCGCGATGCCGGCAGCCGGCCGGCGAGTCGGCCCGTTAACGCATTCCCCAGGGACATGCCGACGATGAGCAGCGCGAGATAGAAGCCGACTTCGTGCAGCGGGCGATGCAACTGCGTCGTCAGTATGAATGGCGCGGCCGCGATGAAGCCGTAGACCGAGGTCGTCGAGCAGCCGCCGCCGAGCGTGAAGCCGACGAAAACCGGCGACCTGAGCAGCCAGCGATAATCGTTCAGCAGCACTTTCGGACTCATCACGCCTGACGGCGTCCCCGTCTCCGGCAGCAGGCGCCACGCGCAGGCCAGCGTCAGCGCGCCCAGCAAGGCCAGGACGACGAAGATGGCGCGCCAGCCGAACAGCGTCGCCACGGCGCCACCGACCAGGGGCGCTAGGCCAGGACCTATCATCATCATCAGGTTCATCTGCGCGAGCTGGCGCATGGCCTGGTCCGAGCGCGCCGAATCGCGAATGATGGCCCGTCCCAGCGCCAGCCCGGCGCAACCGCCCAGCGCTTGCAGCAACCGTGCCGCGATCAGCGAATGTACGCCAGTTGCACACAGCGCGAACAGGCCGGCCGCTGTGTACAGTCCGAGGCCGGCCATCAACATGGGACGGCGGCCGTAGGCATCGGACATCGGACCGTAGAACAATTGACCGACTGCCAGCCCGATGATGTACAGGCTGATCGTCATCTGCATCGTGGCCATGCCGGCACCCAGTTCGTGGGCGGCATAGGGTAGGGCCGGCACGAACATGTGCATGGCCAGCGTGCTGCTCATGGTGACCACCACGAGCAACCATATCGGCGGCGCCAGGCGCTGGACGACGGCGGAAGAGGGGGGCAATGTCGTCATTCGGCCGGCTCCAGGTCGGCGGCGAGCTGCGCCGAAATCCGCTGCAGCGTGCGGAATGCCGTGGCCAAGTCGCGCTCCGGCACGGCGCCCAGATATTTGGCGCGCACGCGGTCCACCACGGCTTCCACTTGGCGCACGGCGGCATGGCCGGCTTCGGTCAGCAGCAAGGTCTTCGCGCGCCGGTCCTGGCCTTCTGCGCGGTCGATGTAGCCGGCCGCCTGCAACGCGTCGAGCAGGCGAACGACCGACGAGCTGTCGAGCTGCAGCGCGCGCGCCAGATCCTTCTGGCGCGGCGGCTCGGACGAGCGCGACAGGTGCAGTAGCGGCAGCCAGGTGGCTTCTGTCAGGCCCAGCGGCTGCAGCTCGCGGTCGATTGCCCGCCGCCACTGGCGCGCGGACTGGGCGACCAGTGGCATGAAGTTTTTCAGGATGGATTCGGTGAGCGCCAAGACGGTTCCTAGTTTGATGACATGCCAATTAATGACATGCAATTATATGGCGAAAGCGGTATCCGCGCTTGCCGGAAGGCCATTCTTACCACTCGCTTGAAATGGCAGCTCGAACGCCTGAAATGCCACTTGATTGCATATTAATTGCTATGTTGTAGAAATTAAAACTGCTTTCGCTTGGATTTCATGTGTTACATTATCTGGAAATAAAGAACAGCTGACACTCGCCGAAAGGATTGCCATGAACCGACGCGCTGCGCTGGCGCTTGCCCTGTGCTGTTTCCTGCTGCCGCCGGCCGGCGCCGAGGAATTGAATCTTGCTTCCCAGCTGCTCGAAGGCGGCACCGGCGTCCTGGTGATCGGCGCCCTGTCCGTGCTGGCGCTGGCGGTGACGTTCGAGCGGCTGGCGAACTTCCGCGCGCAGAAGGTGGCGCCGCAGGCGCTGGCCGACGAGGCGCTCGGCCTGTGGCGGGCCGGCGACTACGAGGCGCTGGCGGCACGCGCCGTCGAGGACCGCAGCAGCCTGGCGCGCGTGCTGGAATTCATGGCCGGACATCCGCGCCTGCCGCTTGAAGCCCTGTCGGCGCGGGCCGCCGAGATCGCGTCGACGGAGCTGCGCCTGCAGCAGCAGAAGGCCTACGCCTTGAACGTGGTCGCCACCATCGCGCCCATCGTCGGCCTGCTGGGCACCGTGGTCGGCATGATCGAGGCCTTCCACGTGATCGCCTTCAACGGCATGGGCGATCCGACCCTGCTGGCGGGCGGCATCTCGAAGGCGCTGGTCAACACGGCGGCCGGGCTGTCGGTGGCGCTGCCGTCGCTGGCGCTGCACCACTTCTTCCGTCACCGCATGATCAATATCGGCATCCTGCTCGAGCGCCAGCTGGGACGGCTGCTGGACGAGGTGCGCGCGCGGGAGCACACGTGGGAGCAACATCGTGCGCATTGATCTCGGCGACGACGACCAGCCCGAGATCGGCCTGATCGCACTGATCGACTGTATCTTCTTCCTGCTGATGTTCTTCATGGTCGCGACCTCGTTCAAGCAGAAGGAGCAGCAGCACAAGGACAAGCCGCTGCCGATCCAGCTGCCGCGTTCCAGCGCCACGCTGGTGCGCACACAGGCGGCGCCGGACCCGCTGGTGATCCGCGTCGACCGTGCCGGCCGTGTCTCGATCGGCGCCGAAGAAGGCTTGGGTATCGAAGCCCTGCACGAACGCCTGCGCGACGAAGCCCAACGCCAACCGGGCCGGCCGGTGCGCATCGAGGGCGACGGCCGGGTGCCCTACCAGAGCATCGTCCGCGTGCTCGACCTGTGCCAGTTCGAGGGCCTGACGAATATTGCGATGCTGACGCGGCGGGAATGAATGGTCTCCTTCGCCGAACCCCGGTTCGAACGGCCGGCATGGACGGAGCCGGCACGCCGCTATCCCTGGCTGGCGGCCTCGGTCGCCGCGCACATGCTGCTGGCGGCGGTGCTCTACACGGCCGGTCCGGTGCGTGTCGAGATCAAACGCGACGACAGGTTGCGCACGCAGGTCAATGAATCCCTGCAGCAGACCGGGCGCCGCGAGATGCAGCGCCAGCTGCGCGCCATGGAAGAGATCAAGGACGCGCTCGAGCAGAGCGCGGGCGGCGCGCCCAAGGGGCAGGGCGGCAAGGACGGGGCCAAAGCGGCAGCGCGCGACCCGGAAGAAAAGGCGCGCCAGCTGGCGGCTGCGATCGAGGCGGTGCAGCAGAAGATCCGCGCCACCGAGATGACGCGCCTGCTGCGCATTCCCGAGCCGGAAGCGCTGAAGCGGGTGCAAGCCGAGGAGGCGCGCCGTCCCAAGCCGCCGCCGCCCAAGGGCCAGCCGCCGGAAGCGATGGGGGCGCGCCTGGCGGCCCAGGCCAAGGCCGCGCTGGCCCAGCGCCGCGCGCAGTTGCTGGCGCAGCAGCAGGGCGTCAAGCTGAACCCGGGCGGCGGCAAGTCCGGCGATGGCCCGCTTGGCGATGCAAGATCGAGCGGCACGAACGGCGGCGGCCTCAGCGGCGGCGCGGGTGCCGACTCGGCCGCGCTCGGCGGCCGGCTGGACGCGCTCACCAGCGGCCTGGGGATGGGCAATCCCCTGGCGCTGCGCGGCAGCTCGCTGGACATGTCGAGCGAAGGCTTCAGCGACCGGCGCCGCTACGGCGCCTTCGTGGCGCCGCCGCCGGTCGACGCGAATGCGGTGCGGGCGGGCGCCGGGCGCAAGCTGGGGCCGGGCGGGCCATTCGCCAACCGGATCTTCCTCGACACCTGGTACGTGATCGGCCCTTTC
>NZ_JBKFGF010000001.1:0-237137 GCF_051233485.1 Massilia sp. LXY-6 | reverse complement strand
CGCATCGCCGTCGAGAGCGCCGAGGGAAGCGGGACCCGCGTCCTGCTCGGCCTGGAAGCGCGGCAAGCCGTGGAATTTCACGAAAACTTCGCCAATTCTTGATTTGAAAGCTAGCACATGAAAAAAGTCCTCATCCTCGGCGTCAACGGCTTCATCGGCCACCACCTGTCCAAGCGCATCCTCGAGACCACCGACTGGGAAGTCTACGGCATGGACATGAGCACGGACCGCATCACGGAACTGCTCGACCATCCTCGCATGCACTTCTTCGAAGGCGACATCACGATCAACAAGGAATGGGTCGAGTACCACGTCAAGAAGTGCGACGTGATCCTGCCGCTGGTGGCGATCGCGACCCCGTCGACCTATGTGCAGCAACCGCTGCGCGTGTTCGAACTCGACTTCGAAGCCAACCTGCCGATCGTGCGCTCGGCCGCCAAGTATAAAAAACACCTGGTGTTCCCGTCGACCTCGGAAGTCTACGGCATGTGCCACGACGACGAGTTCGATCCGGAGAACTCGGAACTGGTCTACGGCCCGATCAACAAGCCGCGCTGGATCTACGCCTGTTCGAAGCAGCTGATGGACCGCGTGATCTGGGGCTACGGGATGGAAGGCCTGAACTTCACCCTGTTCCGCCCGTTCAACTGGGTCGGCGCCGGACTGGACTCGATCCACACCCCGAAGGAAGGGTCGTCGCGCGTGCTGACCCAGTTCTTCGGCCACATCGTGCGTGGCGAACCGATCTCGCTGGTCGATGGCGGCGCGCAGAAGCGTGCCTTCACCTACATCGACGACGGCATCGAAGCGCTCATGAAGATCATCGAGAACAAGGACGGCAAGGCGAGCGGCCAGATCTACAATATCGGCAACCCGGCCAACAACTATTCGATCCGCGACCTGGCCGGCATGATGCTTGAGCTGGCGGCCGAGTATCCGGAATACGCGGCCGGCGCGCAGAAGGTGCAGATCGTCGAGACCAGCTCGGGCGCCTACTACGGCACCGGCTACCAGGACGTGCAGAACCGCGTGCCGAAGATCGAGAACACCCGGAACGACCTGGGCTGGGCGCCGACCACCAACATGGCCGATGCCCTGCGCCACATCTTCGACGCCTACCGCGGCCAGGTCGGCGCTGCCCAGGCACTGATGGACTAAGGGCGTATCTTGGCTCAGTTGGCTCCCCCGCTGCTCGTCCTCAAGATCGACGTCGACACCTACCGCGGCACTTTGGAAGGCGTGCCGAACCTGGTGCGCATGCTGACCCGCCACGCGGCCGGCGCGAGCTTCCTGTTTTCGCTCGGGCCCGACCATACCGGCCGGGCGATGCGGCGCGCGCTGCGTCCGGGCTTCTTCCAGAAGGTCTCGCGCACTTCGGTGGTCGAGCACTACGGCATCAAGACCCTGATGTACGGCGTGCTGCTGCCCGGTCCGGATATCGGCGTGAAGGCTGCGGCCGAGATGCGCGCGGCGCGCGACGCCGGCTTCGAATGCGGCATCCACACCTGGGACCACGTGCTGTGGCAGGACAATGTCCGCGGCAAGGACGCCGGCTGGACCGACAGCATGATGAAGAAGAGCGAGCAGCGCTACGCCCAGGTGTTCGGCGAAGCGCCGCATACCCATGGCGCGGCCGGCTGGCAGATGAACGTGCACGCCTTCGCGCGCCACGATGCGCAGGGCTATGCCTATGCCTCGGACGGCCGCGCGATGCTGCTCGATGACGGCGCGCTGCAGGATCCGCAGGCCGGCCCCTACCGCTTCACGGGCATGCGCCATGTCCAGATGCCGACCACCCTGCCCACCCTCGACGAGCTGCTGGGGCGCGAGATCGGCGGCACCGAGCTCACCACGGAAAACATCGCCGCCCACCTGCTCAAGCTGACGGCCGAGAACAGGCGCGACCATGTGTACACCTTACACGCGGAACTTGAAGGGCAGAAACTCGCCCCCATCTTCGAGCAGCTATTGTCAGGCTGGAAAGCACAAGGCTACCAGCTTGCCTCGATGGCGGACTATTATGAGAAGATAAAACATGCTCCGCTGCCCGAATATCCGGTGCAGTGGGGAGAACTACCCGGCCGGTCAGGCGAGCTGATCGTGCTCGATACCAAAATTTGAGGGCGGCTTTCGTACCGCACTTGCTGTTCCGACAGGAGAACCCCGTGGCCGAAAGCCCATCCGCAGCACCGACCGAACCCTCGGCCAACACGCAGTTGACGAACTTCAGCGCCGCCATGACCGGCGACCAGACCTTCGAGCTGAACGGTCGCCCCGCCAAGTACACGGTGCTGTATTTCTATCCGAAGGACAACACTCCCGGCTGCACGACGGAAGCCATGGCCTTCCGCGACCACCACGACGAGTTCGCCGCGCTGGGCACCGCCATCTATGGCCTCAGCCGCGACTCGCTGCGCTCCCACGAAAGCTTCAAGGCCAAGCTCGGCCTGCCCTTCGAACTCATCTCGGACCCGGAGGAAGCGGTCTGCAATCAGTTCGATGTCATGAAGATGAAAAACATGTACGGTAAGAAGGTACGTGGGGTCGAGCGCAGTACGTTTGTCATTGACGCTAACGGCAAAGTGGTGAAAGAATGGCGTGGCGTGAAAGTCAATGATCACGTCGATGAAGTGCTGGAATTTCTGAAGAGCCAGCCCTGAACGGATGGCTCCGGTTTATTAACCTGATGCCCTGCGTTTGCCTATTTTGAGTCCCAGTTTTACCTCAACGCATCATTCCAATCTGGCCGCCGGTCCCGCTCCCGTTGAGGAGTGGCCGCGGCCGCGCAGCTCCCCCCACAGTTGCATCTGTCCGGCCCGGCGGCACCTGTCCGCACGGCGCATTTTTTCGACTTCACCACGATTGAGAACCTGATGCCACTACCGAAACTACCAAGCAAGCCAGCCACTATACTGCTGGCAAAAGATTATCCTAAAGCCGAACCCGGCAAATCGCCTGTCCGCGCAACCGCGAAGGCGGAGAACGACCCCGTTGAAGATCTGGTGAGCGGCCCGGCCGTCCCGGCCAAGACCACCCGTGCCCGCAAGTCGAAGGCAGCGCTGCTGGCCGAGGCGCCGGCGCGCGAGGAAACGCCGCCGGCGGCACCGGCCACGCTGCCCGCTCCAGCCCGCGAAGACAAGCGTGGCAAAAACGGCGCGGCCGCCAAGCTGCGCGAGACCGACATGAACGAGCCGCATCCGGCCAAGCACAAGCCGGTCGAGGTCAATGTCAAGTCCTCGGCCAGCCGCAAGGCCGACAGCGCCGGCGTGACCAAGATGTTCGTGCTCGACACGAACGTGCTGATGCACGACCCGACCTCGCTGTTCCGCTTCGAGGAGCACGACGTCTACCTGCCCATGATGACGCTCGAGGAGCTCGACAACCACAAGAAGGGCATGTCGGAAGTCGCGCGCAACGCACGCCAGGTATCGCGCACGCTGGACGCCCTGATCGCCAACACCGACGACGACGCCATCGAGACCGGCATCCCGCTGGCCAAGCTGGGCAACAAGGATGCGCGCGGCCGCCTCTACTTCCAGACCCGCCTGAACGCCGCCAGCCTGCCGGAAGGCCTGCCCGCGGGCAAGGCCGACAACCAGATCCTGGGCGTGGTGCGCGCGCTCGAGGCGGACCAGTCGGGCCGCGCGATCGTGCTGGTGTCGAAAGACATCAACATGCGCATCAAGGCGCGCGCCCTGGGCCTGGCCGCCGAGGACTACTTCAACGACCACGTGCTGGAAGATACCGACCTGCTGTACTCGGGCATCGTCCAGCTGCCGGACGACTTCTGGACCAAGCACGGCAAGAACATGGAGTCGTGGCAGGAGATCAAGGGCGGCAACTCGGCCACCTTCTACCGCGTCACGGGTCCCTTCATCGCCTCGCTGATGGTCAACCAGTTCGTGTTCTTCGAACCGAAGAACGGCGAAGCGCCCTTCTACGGGCAGGTCAAGCAGATCAACGGCAAGACCGCCGTGTTCCAGACCCTGCGCGATTATAGCCACAACAAGAACAATGTGTGGGGCATCACGGCGCGCAACCGCGAGCAGAACTTCGCGCTGAATCTGCTGATGAATCCGGAAGTCGACTTCGTCACCCTGCTCGGCCAGGCCGGCACCGGCAAGACCCTGCTGGCGCTGGCGGCGGGCCTGGCCCAGGTGCTGGAGACCAAGGTCTACAACGAGATCATCGTCACCCGCGTCACGGTGCCGGTGGGCGAGGACATCGGCTTCCTGCCGGGTACCGAGGAAGAAAAGATGTCGCCCTGGATGGGCGCCTTCGACGACAACCTCGAAGTGCTGATGAAGGGCGAAGGCGACGCCGGCGACTGGGGCCGCGCCGCGACCCAGGACCTGATCCGTTCGCGCATCAAGATCAAGTCGCTGAACTTCATGCGCGGCCGCACCTTCGTGAACAAGTTCCTGATCATCGACGAGGCCCAGAACCTGACGCCCAAGCAGATGAAGACCCTGGTCACGCGCGCCGGCCCGGGCACCAAGATCCTCTGCCTCGGCAATATCGCCCAGATCGACACGCCTTACCTCACCGAGGGCTCGAGCGGCCTGACCTACGTGGTCGACCGCTTCAAGGGCTGGAGCCACGGCGGCCACGTGACCCTGGCGCGCGGCGAGCGTTCGCGCCTGGCCGACCACGCCAGCGACGTGCTGTAAGCCACAAGCCGGTCTGCGACAAAGCCTGCGATCCCGGAAGGGACGCGGGCTTTTTTTATGCCAAAACCAGGGGACGCCATGACATAATCGGCAGCAACAAGAAGACGGCATAGCCGGGAAACCATGATGACATTCCGATTCTGGGGCGTGCGGAGGTCGATTCCGTCCCCCGGGCCGCGCACCGTGCGCTACGGCGGCAACACCACCTGCATCGAAGTGAGGACCGGCGGCGGCACCCTGATCGTCCTCGACGCCGGCACCGGACTGTATCCGCTGGCGCAGGACCTGATGGCCAGGCGCGCTCTAGGGGGCGGCGACATCGACGCCAACATCTTCATCACCCACAGCCACTGGGACCACATCCACGGCCTGCCCTTCTTCACCCCGCTGTTCGTGAAGGGCAGCCGGGTCTGCCTGCATGGCGCCCACGATCCGGTGCGCGGCAAGGGCATCGAGCACGTGATGGGCGTGCAGCTGCAGAACAGCTACTTCCCGGTGGGCGAAGAGTGCATGGACGCCACCATCGACTACCGCACGCTGCGGATCGGCGAGCCGCACCAGCTCGGCGACGCGCGCATCGACAACGTGCTGATGAACCATCCGGTCACCAACCTCGGCTACCGCATCTCCTGCGCGGGCAAGTCGCTGTTCTTCACCGGCGACCACGAGCCCTTCCACAACCCGCATCCGGCCGGCCATCCCGAACATGAGGCGCTGGCACGCGAGATCGCGCGGCGCCAGCACGAGATCGACGCCGCCATGGCGGGCGTGGACGCCCTAATCGCCGACTGCACGAACACGGTCCAGGAATACCCGACCAGGCAGGGCTGGGGCCACGGCACCTTCGACGCCGCGCTGGAGATGGCGCTGCGGGCCGGTGCGAAGGCGCTGTATTGCACCCACCACGAACCGGCCCGCGGCGACGACGAGCTGGAAGCCGTGTTTGCCGACGCCCTCGCCCGCTTCGAGGGCCGGCTCGGCGATCTGCGCGTGGCGCTGGCCTACGAAGGCATGCAGGTCGCCTTGTAGGCCGGCACCTTGCTGCTTCAATCGTTGGCGTTCTGGACGAACACCGCCGTGGTGCGCGCCGGGATGCCGAAGCTGCCGCTGGCGGCGTCGAACGACGACGCCTTCACCACCTCGTCGCTGCCGTTGCGCTGGATGCGGTGCAGTTGCAGCTTGCGCCCCTTCAGTTCCGGCACGGCGATCGTCTTCGCGGCCTTGTCGACGTTGAACACCACCACGACGCTCTTGTACTGCGCGCCGGCGTAGTTGCCCGGGTCGTTGCCGCTGATGCTCATCACGATCACGCCCGGCACCTGGTCGGGGCCGACGTTATGGAACTTCAGGCGCTCGATCACATCCTGGGCGGTGCGCAGGCGGAACAGGCTCGTATCCTTGCGGATCGCCAGCAGGTCTTCGAAGGCGGCCTTGGCGGACAGGATGGCACGGGTGTCGGGCTTGATCAGCGGGTTGCTGAGAATCGGCGCCATGATGCCCCAGTTGTCCTGGTTCGGCCCCGCCATCGGCAGGCCCACGCCGAAGTTGTTCGACGCGTAGCTGTAGTCCAGGCGGTTGAACCAGTCGCCGGCGTTGTAGCTGTCGCGGTCGAGCGACTTCGAACGCAGGATCTCCTGGCCGGCATGGATGAAGGGCACGCCCTGCGACAGCAGCACGATCGACGCGCCCAGGTTCTGCACGCGCACGCGGTCCGCCAGCGAGGTCGATTGCGGCAGGCGGAAGGCGTTGATGTCGAACAGGGTCTGGTTGTCGTGGGCCTCGATGTAGTTGATGACCTCGGACGGGCTGGCGGCGAAGCCCGCCTGCTGGCCGAAGTAATCGATCTGGGCGTTGCTGCGCAGGGAGCCGAAGCGGTCGGTGAAGCGGTAGTCGCGCAGCGTACCCGAGAGTGCCACGCGCACCATGTCGGCCAGGCGCAGCGCGTCATCACGATATTGATTCGCGCGGCTCTGGTTGGATTCGTTCGGGTCGTACCAGACGCCGTTGATGAAGCCTTGCTGGGTGATCAGGGCGCTGCCGCCGTCGCAGCAGCCGCCGCCGCGTACCGCATCGCGCATGCGGTCGTTGAACGAACCGATGCCGGTGCCGGCCATATTCGCCTGGCGCGCCTGCAGGAAGCGGGCGTCGTTGGCGACGTTGCCGAAGTTCCAGGCTTCGCCGTACAGGTAGATGTCGCGGCCGGCGGCCTGGTTCACCGACGCCTGCAGGCGTTTCAACAGGTCGAGCGGGGTGAAGCCCATGATGTCGAAGCGGAAGCTATCGACCTTGTATTGCCTGGCCCACAGCGAGACCGAGTCGATCATCAGCTTGCCCATCATCGTGTTTTCCTGGGCGGTGTCGGCGCAGCAGCTGTCGTTCAGGATGCTGCCGTTCGCGCCCAGCCGGTAGTAATACGCCGGCACGATGCGGTCCAGCACCGACAGCGGTCCCTGCTGCGACTGGCTGGTGTGGTTGTAGACCACGTCCATGGTCACGCGCAGGCCGGTGTCGTGCAGGCCCTGGACCATCGCGCGGAACTCGCGCACGCGCGCGGCGCCGTCGTTGGCGTTGGTGGCATAGCTGCCCTCCGGCGCGTTGTAGTGGACCGGATCGTAGCCCCAGTTGAAGCAGTCGCTATCCTGGCTGGCTGCGACCGCGGCCTGCTGGGCACTGGAGTCGGCGGCGGCGTTCGGGATGGAAGGCAGAACGCAGCCGGTCTCGTTCACGCTGGCGAAGTCGAAGCTGGGCAGCAGGTGGACGTGGGACAGGCCAGCCTTCTGCAGCGACTTCAGGTGGCGCATCGGGTTCGCATCCACGTCGGTGAAGGCCAGGTACTTGCCGCGGTGCGCGGCCGGGACCGTCGTGTCCTGCGCCGAGAAATCGCGGATGTGCAGCTCGTACAGCGCGATGTCGGTGGGCGCATCCAGCTTCGGGATGCGCTGGTCGTCCCAGCCGGCCGGTTTCAGTGCCGGGCTGTCGAGGTTGGCCACGAACGAACGCGTGCTGTTCGCGTTCAGGCTGAGCGAATACGGGTCGGTGACGGTGTTCGTCACCAGCGCATTGTTCGCCCAGCGCGACAGCACCTGCACGGTATAGGTGTAGTAAGCCCGGTTGGTCCAGCCGGCGTCCGGCGCCGTGTAGGTCCATACGCCGCTGGCTGCGTCCTTCGTCATCGGATACGCGGCGGCGGCGGCCGAGTTGGCATCGCGGTAGACGTTCAGTACCACCGACTTCGCGGTCGGCGCCCACACGCGGAAGGTCGGCACGCCCTGGGCGTTGAAGCTGACCCCGAGCTGGGCCTGGGCCGCGCTGGCCGCGAACACGTCGTCCAGCATGCCGGCCATCTGCAGCGAGGTGACTTGCACCAGGTTGCCGGCGCCATCGTACTGGGCGATGGCGAACTGGCCGGTGGCCAGCTGGGCCACCCTGGCGGCGTCCGTATCCGACAGGCGCAGGCCGGTGGCGCCCGCCAGGTGCGGATACTTGCGGCGGGTTTCGTCGGGCAGCGGCGCCGCGCTCAGGGTAAAGCGGCCGTCCGCGCCGGCCAGGCCGGTGGCGGCATCGGGGGTGGCGGCCAGGCCGCCGTTCACGGCATAGAACAGTTTATAGCCGGCGCCGGTAGCGGGCACGCCCGGCCAGGCCAGCGTGTTCGCGGACAGCCAGTGCGCGCTGGCGAAGGCCAGGCTGTCGTAGCTGAGGGCCGGCTGGCTGCCGTAGACGGTGCAGTCGCCTTCCAGCATCCAGATTTCCTGGCCCTTGCTGGCGATGTCGGCGTTCAGGTCGGTATGCTGGTCGGCGCCGCAGTTCTTGTTGCCGTTGCCATCGGTGACCAGGAACGAGATCGCGCTCTTGCCTGCTGCCAGCGGGATGTCGACCCAGCCACCAAAGGCATCGGTACCGGTGAACATGAAGCGGTCGGTGATCCACGCCGAGCTCGGCTTTTGCGGGCCATCCCAGGAATACACGCCCCACTGGTCAGTGTCGTGCTGGACCCGGTGGAAGTGCATGCGGATGCTGCCCGGTGCGACCGGCGCGGCGGACCCGCTGGGCGCCTGGGCCAGCAGGCGGGTGCCGGAGGCAGTGCCCTGCTGGACATCCCCGGCGCCGCATCCCGCCAATAGTGCGGAAATGCAAACGGCTGCGGTAAAGCGCAGCCGTGAAGCCAAACTACGTCTGTTGAACATGTCGTCCCCTTTGTTGTTATCGGCGGCATGGCGCCCTATGTAATATTACTACTACAGATAGCAAAAAAGTAAGGGAACGCTGTTGCGTGGCGTGCACACGTAAAAAAGGCGGGATTCGCCTCCCGCCTTCTCATCCGTGCTTGTGCCTGCTTAGAGGATGTGGGTACCGATCCACCAGGCGATCGCCGCCATGAAGGCCGAGGCCGGGATCGTGAAGACCCATGCCCACACGATGTTGCCGGCCACGCCCCAGCGCACCGCCGAGGCCTTCTGGGCCGAGCCGACGCCGACGATGGCGCCGGTGATGGTATGGGTGGTCGAGACCGGTACGCCGATCGAGCTGGCCAGGAACAGGGTGATCGCGCCGCCGGATTCGGCGCAGAAGCCGCCCACCGGTTTCAGCTTGGTGATCTTCTGACCCATGGTCTTGACGATGCGCCAGCCGCCGAACAGGGTGCCCAGCGAGATCGCCGTGTAGCAGGAAATGATGACCCACAGCGGCGGGGTGGCGTCGGTGGTCTGCGCAGCGCCGGCCGCGATCAGCAGCATCCAAATGATGCCGATGGTCTTCTGGGCGTCGTTGCCGCCGTGGCCCAGGCTGTAGGCCGCGGCCGACGCCAGCTGCAGGCGGCGGAACCAGGTGTCGACCTTGCGCGGCGGGGTCTTCACGAAGATCCAGGACACGGCCAGCATCACCAGCGAGCCGAGCAGGAAGCCCAGCAGCGGCGACAGGATGATCCAGGTAACGGTCTTCAGCAGGCCGCCGCCGACCAGGGCGCCGGTGCCCGACTTGGCCACGGCTGCGCCCACCAGGCCGCCGATCAGGGCGTGCGAGGACGAGGACGGGATGCCGTAGTACCAGGTGACCACGTTCCAGACGATCGCACCGACCAGCGCGCCGAAAATCACGTATTGGTCGACGATGGCCGGATCGATCGTGCCCTTGCCCACCGTCGAGGCGACGTGCACGCCGACGGTGAAGATGGCGACGAAGTTGAACACCGCGGACATCGCGACCGCGGTCTGGGGCTTCAGCACCCCGGTCGACACCACCGTCGCGATCGCGTTGGCGGCGTCGTGAAAGCCATTCATGAAGTCGAAGACCAGCGCTAAAAGGACGAGCAGGCCCAGCACATAGATGCTGATATGAAGAGAATTCATATTATTTTTATTATTCCGGGCTTACGCGTTTTCGACGATGATGCCTTCGATGATATTGGCGACGTCCTCGCAGCGGTCGGTGACGGTTTCCAGGATCTCGTAGATCGCCTTCATCTTGATCAGGTTGCGCACGTCCGGTTCGTCGCGGAACAGCTTGGACATGGCGGCGCGCATCACGTGGTCGGCGTCCGATTCCAGGCGGTCGATCTCTTCGCAGATCGCGACCATCTTCTGGGCGTTATCCATGTTGTGCAGCATGCCGACGGCCTGCTGGACCTTTTCGCAGCAGGCCAAGCACAGCTCGGCCAGGCGCTTGGCTTCCGGCGTCACGGCGTGCAGGTCGTACAGCGAGATGGTCTGGGCGGCGTCCTCCATCATGTCGAGGATGTCGTCCATGCGCGTGATCAGCTTGTGGATGTCGTCGCGGTCGATCGGGGTGATGAAGGTCTTGTGCAGCAGGTCGACGCACGCGTAGGTGATCTTGTCCGCCTGTTTTTCGAGGGTCTCCACGGCGTGGGTGCGGTTTTCCAGGTCGTCGAAATTGGTCATCAGGCCGACCATTTCCTGCGCACCCTTCACGCACAATGCTGCGTGTTGGTTGAACAGGTCGAAAAATTTGCCCTCCGTGGGCATCAGGCGTCCAAACATATGGTTCTCCGTTGTAAATCTCTTGGAACTTCTTTTTAAAAGGCCCGCGCAGGGGTCAGAGTCCGGTTTTGCTTTTAAAGGGACTCTGACCCCGGTGTTCAGCCCGGAACTCGGGTGTCAAACAGCGCGGCGATAATGTATCGGCTTAATCGCCCTGGTAAATACTGAGGCTGCCGCTGTAATTGCCGAACTTGGTATACATGCCCATCCAGGTCAGGCGTATGGCCCCGATCGGGCCGTTACGCTGTTTGCCGATGATGATCTCGGCGGTACCTTTATCGGGCGAATCCGGGTTGTACACTTCATCGCGGTACAGGAAGATGATGACGTCCGCGTCCTGCTCGATAGCGCCCGATTCGCGCAGGTCGGACATGACCGGCCGCTTGTTCGGGCGTTGTTCCAGCGATCGGTTCAGCTGGGACAGCGCGATCACCGGACAGCCAAGCTCCTTGGCCAGGCCCTTCAGGCTACGCGAGATCTCGGAGATCTCCGACGCACGGTTATCGCCGGGCTTGGAACCCTGCATCAGCTGCAGGTAGTCGACGATGATCAGGCCGAGCTTGCCACATTGCCGCGCCAGGCGGCGCGCGCGGGCGCGCATCTCGATCGGATTCAGCGCCGGCGTCTCGTCGATGAAGATCTGGGCGTCGTTCATCTTCTGGATCGCATGCGTCAGGCGCGGCCAGTCCTCGTCGATCAGCTTGCCGGTACGCAGGCGGTGCTGGTCGAGCTGGCCGATCGAGCCCAGCATACGCATCGCCAGCTGGGTGCCGCCCATCTCCATCGAGAAGATCGCGACCGGCAGGCCGGCCTCGACCGCCACGGCCTCGCCGATGTTGACCGAGAACGCGGTCTTGCCCATCGACGGACGGCCGGCGACGATCACCAGGTCGCCCGGCTGCAGGCCGGAAGTCATCTTGTCGAGGTCGATGAAGCCGGTCGGGACGCCGGTGATCTCGCCCTGGTTTTCGCGGCTGTAGAGTTCGTCGATGCGCTCCACCACCTGGGTCAGCAGCGGCTGCACCGGCAGCCAGCCCTGGGCGCCGCGGGCGCCCTGCTCGGCGATCGCGAAGATCCTCGATTCGGCTTCGTCGAGGATCTGCTTGACCTCGGCGCCCTGCGGATTGAAGGCCTTGGCCGACACTTCGTCGGCCACGGTGATGAGCTGGCGCAGCACGCCACGGTCGCGCACGATCTCGGCGTAACGGCGGATGTTGGCGGCGGACGGCGTGTTCTGCGCCATCGCGTTGAGGTACTGCAGCCCGCCCACTTCCTCGGCCTTGCCGAGCTGGACGAGCGACTCGTAGACGGTGATCACGTCGGCAGGCTTGCCGGCATTGATCAGGCGGACCATCTGTTCGAAGATGATCCGGTGGTCGTAGCGGTAGAAGTCCTCCGCATGCATGAAGTCGGCAATACGGTCCCACGCCGCATTATCGCGCAGCAGCCCGCCGATGACGGACTGTTCTGCTTCGATGGAATGCGGGGGGATGCGGAGCGACTCGATCTGCGGGTCTGCTGGGGTGTTCATGGCCGACATTATACCTTTTCCGCATCGCCGGCTGAAATGATTGGTGATTTTCCGGGCATAAAAAAAGCCGGGAGAACCCGGCTTTTTCTCATTCTGGCAACATAAGTCGCCGGAATTATTTAGGCAGCTTCGCCCACGACAGCCACGGTGACGTCGACGACGACGTCGGTGTGCAGCGCGACGGCAACCGGGTGCTCGCCGGTGGTCTTCAGCGGGCCGGTCGGCATGCGGACGTTGGCCTTTTCGACGGCGAAACCTTGCTTGCTCAGGGCTTCAGCGATGTCGAAGTTGGTCACGGAACCGAACAGACGGCCATCCACGCCAGCTTTCTGGGCGATGGTGATGGTCATGCCGCTCAGCTTCTCGCCCTGGCCTTGTGCGGCTGCCAGCTTCTCGGCGGCTGCCTTTTCCAGTTCGGCGCGCTTGACTTCGAACTCGGCCACGGCCGACTCGGTAGCACGGCGGGCTTTCTTTTGCGGGATCAGGAAGTTACGTGCGTAACCGTCCTTGACCTTGACCACGTCGCCCAGGTTGCCGACGTTGACGACTTTTTCCAGCAGGATGACTTGCATATTATTCTCCAGTATACGTGTCGTGACCGACGATTAAGCGTTGTGCAGGTCGGTGTACGGCAGCAGGGCCAGGTAGCGAGCGCGCTTGATGGCGGTGTCCACTTGGCGCTGGTAGTGCGCCTTGGTACCGGTCAGGCGTGCCGGCATGATCTTGCCGTTTTCCTGGACGAAATCCTTCAGGGTGTCGACGTCTTTGTAATCGACCTGTTCCACGTTTGCAGCGGTGAAGCGGCAGAATTTCTTGCGCTTGAACAGCGGGTTCTGCTGTTTGCGCTTCAGTTTTTCCTTGGCTTTGTTTTTGTCGAACTTTTTACCGAATGCCATTTGAGGCTCCTGTATGTAATCTAAATGAAATCAATGATGTGAAACACCAGGGCTTTGCTGTTGCGGTTCTTGCGAGCAAGGAATCCCTTGAACCTGTACGACGCTCCCAGTTCGGCGTCGGCGAATCGGCCCGAAATATCTCCCGCGGCAAGCGCGGAAATCTCGAACTCGACCTGCCTCGCGATCCCCGCCTCGGTCTGCTGCGACCCGTGCTGCAGGGTGCCGCTGACGATGGGGATGCCGGCCGGGGTGTAGCGCAGGGTATCGCGTTCCGCGATGCTTGCGACCAGCAACAGCTCGTTCACTGCCCGTGCGCGCTTCTTTCCGCGCTTTTATTCAAATGAATTAAGCGGCGGCGGCCGGGGCAGCTGCCTGCTCGGCGCGGTGGCTCTTGGCTGCGTCTTCGCGCTGTACCGACTTCATCATCGGCGACGGTGCGGTTTCGGCCTTCTTCATCTTGACGGTCAGATGACGCAGCACGGCATCATTGAATTTGAATGCGGTTTCCAGCTCGACCAGGGTCTCGTTGTCGCACTCGATGTTCATGCAGATGTAGTGTGCCTTCGGCAGCTTCTGGATCTGGTAAGCCATTTGACGGCGGCCCCAGTCTTCGACGCGGTGGATGTTACCGCCGCGCGAGGTGACGGTGGTCTTGTAGCGCTCGATCATCGCCGGGACCTGCTCGCTCTGGTCCGGGTGGACGATAAACACGATTTCATAATGACGCATGCAACACTCCTTAAGGACGTTTAAACAAATGCCCACCTCGGCGTCAAGACGAGTGTGGGAAGGGAAAGCCCGACATTATAACCGTAAAAACGTCAAGAGCTCAATCGCCGTGTGCGGTCTTCCAGGCATCGCCGTGACCGCAAGGCAAAAAAAACCGGCGAAACGCACGGATTCCCCTTGCGCCCGGCGCAATACTGTACAAAAATACAGGGTATCGAGTCCGACCCGGACACCGCCCACCTACGCACAGCTCACTACGCACACGATCCTCACCATGCTTAAGCTCACCGCACGGCAAGAACAGATTCTCAACCTGATCAAGGAAGCCATCGACAACACCGGCTTTCCGCCGACCCGCGCCGAAATCGCCCAGGAGCTTGGCTTCCGCTCGGCCAACGCGGCCGAAGAACACCTGCAAGCCCTGGCGCGCAAGGGTGCGATCGAAATTTCGCCGGGCACCTCGCGCGGCATCCGCCTGGTCGGCAACACCACGCCCGACGCCGCCGCGCTGCCGGCCGTGCCGGCTGCCCTGCTGATGTCGCTGCCGCTGGTCGGCCGCGTCGCCGCGGGTTCGCCGATCCTGGCCCAGGAACACGTCGAAGCAAGCTACTCGGTCGACCCGGCCATGTTTTCAAGCAAGCCGGACTTCCTGCTGAAGGTCAAGGGCTGGTCGATGCGCGACGCCGGCATCTGCGACGGGGACTTCCTGGCTGTCAAGAAAGTGGATTCGGCCAAGAACGGGCAGATCGTGGTTGCCCGCATCGGCGACGAAGTCACCGTCAAGCGCTACCGCAAGAACGGCGGCACCATCGAACTGCTGCCGGAAAACCCGGACTTCTCCGTCATCACGATCGACCCGCAGAACGACGAGTTCGCGCTCGAAGGCCTGGCCGTCGGCCTGCTGCGCTCCTGGCACTAAGCCTGCAGGCGATACGCCGGCCCGGCGGGAAACCGGGACGGCGACACGTCAATTGTTGACGCGGTTGTTGCGCCGATTCTCGCGCTCGCGCTCGCGTTCCAGGGTCGGCGTGCTCTTCACGATATCGTTGTGCTCCCTGACCCAGGCGTCGGTGGCGTCCCGCCACACGGCAAAGTCGGCCAGCACCAGCTTGGACTTGACCTGCGCGCTCTCGGTCAGGTTCGTATATACCTCGGCCAAGCGCTTTTCCGCGCGCTCCATCTCCGGCTTGTTGATCAGTTTCGCCACATCGGCAGGAATCCGCTTGGTCAGCGGCGATGCCTCGTTCAGGGCACGCGCCTGGGCGTTATAGCATTCCTGCCACTTCGCCATATTCGCCGACACCCGGTCGATCTCGTCGTTCTGCTTGGAGACGGCGGGGAAACGCGGCGCCGGGCAGCGGTACTGGCCGCTCTGCAGGTCCGAGCCGTCGTAGCGGTCGACCCAGTAATCGATGTCGGCACGGCGTTCGACCCGCTTGCGCATCAGCTCCAGCGACGCGATGGCAACGGGATTCCCCTTCGCCGCGGCCTTGCGGAACCAGGCCTCGGCCCTGGCCTCGTCGACGCTGCCGGCTTCTCCATACCAGTACATTTCGCCCAGGTGCTGCTGGGCCTCGACATTGCCGGCGCCGGCCAGCCTGGTATAGCGCTGCAGGGCGTCCGGATAATCCTTCTTGGCAAACGCCGCGTTGGCGCTTGCGAGCTCGTCAGCGGCGCAACTTCCCGCCAACAGCATGCTCAGGCAAAAAACGACAGTCTTCACGTGCGATCGATCTATGCAGTTGAGTAATGGCACATCATATCGCCAGAACCGGCATGTGCCAATTACTCAACTGTAACGGCATTTCAGTGATTTGCCGGATTCCCGCCGGTGGGCGCGTTGGCAAGCGACTGATTCGACTCGTACACCCGGCGCAGGCCAGTCATCATCTCCAGCTTGTTGCGCGCGCTTGCCTCGTCCGCCTTCTTGTTGGTTTCGGCAACATAGGTATTGGTCGCATTGGTCCAGGCGTCGCGCCGGGCCAGGATGGCAGTCGCGTTGTCGGCCATCGCGCGTGCCACGCTGGCGAATACCTGGTCCAGATGCGACTGGGTCTGCTCGATTTCTGCCGGCGTCATCATGTCGACCACATCCTTGGGCACATGTTTCAGTACCGGCGTCAGGCCCTGCAGATTTGCAACCGCAGCGTTGTAGCATTCCTGCCAGGTTGCCACCTTGTCTGCTACCTTTTTGATGTCGGAATTCGTTTTCGAGACGACGGGAATATCCGGCGTGGCGCAGGCGTATTTACCTGAAGTCAGGTCTTCGCCTTTATATTCCTTCATCCAATAAACGATTTCATTGCCGCGCGTCTCGCGGCGTTTCAGCGCTTGCAGCGATTCGGCGGCATCCTTGTTGCCGGCCGTCGCCGATTTCTGGAACCATGCGGCGGCTTTCTTCAGATCGGGGGACGTACCATCACCAAACCAGTACATTTCCCCAAGTCGGAATTGTGCTTCCGCATTTCCTGCTTCGGCAAGCCGGGCATACATCGGCAAGGCCCGCCCATAATCCTTAGCATTCAGCAATTTATTTGCTTCATTCAGATCGTCGGCGAATACGACACCGGAAATCAGCATCAAGGATACGCACAATAATTTTTTCATCTGAATCTCCACGTGTTGGGCCATGAAGATTCATACTATGCAGAGATCGCTATAAACTCAAGCGATCCTGCATAAGCGCCGATTTATACCGATGCAGATAAGGCTTCACCGAAATCGCGCAGCAAATCCTGCGTATCCTCGATTCCGACCGACACCCGGATCAGCGACTCGGCGATGCCCATGCTGGCGCGGCGCTCGGCTCCCATCTCGAAGAAGATCGTGTGCGCGACCGGGATCACCAGCGTGCGCGTGTCGCCCAGGTTGCTGGCCGGGATCGCGATCTGCAGGCGGTTCAGGTAGTCGAAGCAGTCGATGCCGTCCTTCAGTTCGAAGCTGAACAGCGAGCCGTAGGCGCGGAACAGCTCGGTCGCCAGGCCGTGCTGCGGGTGCGAGGCCAGCCCCGGGTAGTGGACGGCGGCAACGCGCTGGTCGGCTTCCAGCATCTGCGCGAGGGCCAATGCGTTGGCACAGGTGCGGTCCATGCGCAAGGCCAGGGTCTCGGCGCCGACCGCGATGTGGTGGGCGGCTTCCGGAGCCAGCGAAGCGCCGAAGTCGCGCAGCGATTTGGCGCGCAGCTGGGCCATGCCCTGCGCCTTGGCCGGCTGCTTGCGGAAGTTCGGCGCGATGTTCGGATAAGCGCTCCAGTCGAACAGGCCGGTGTCGGTAAGGGCGCCGCCGAGCGCCATGCCATGGCCGCCGATCGACTTGGTCAGCGAATTGACGACCAGGCCCGCGTCAACCGCTTTCGGGCGGAACAGCCAGGGCGTGGTCATGGTGTTGTCGACCACGTAGAGGATGCCGCGCGCGCGGCACAACTCGCCGATGCGCGCCAGGTCGGCGATCTGGGTGCGCGGGTTGGCGATGGTCTCGACGAACACCAGGCGCGTGTTCTCCCGCAGCGCGGCTTCGACGTTGGCGACATCGGTGGCATCGACGAACGACACCTCGGTGCCCTGCCCCGCCACCGTGTTCCACAGGCTGTTGGTGTTCCCGAACAGGAACGACGACGACACCACATGGTCGCCTTCCTTCAACAGGGCCTGCGCCAGGGCGCCGATCGCCGCCATGCCGGTGGCGAAGCACAGCGTGGCCACGCCATCTTCCATCTTGGTGATCTTGTCTTCCAGCGCCGACACGGTCGGGTTGCCCTGGCGGCCGTAGCGGAAGCCCGGCTCCTTGCCCTGGAAGACCGAGGCAAGCTGGCGCGCGTCGCCGTAGCCGAAGGCCACCGAGGTATGGATGGGCTTGTGCAGCGAGCCCTGCTCGATGGTCTTGCGGCGGTCGTTGTGGAGGATGGTGGTGGTGAAACCGTAGTTATTCGTGTCGCTCATGATCGTATCGTACAAATGAAAACGGGCGCCAGGGCGCCCGATCGGTGGTTATTCTGCCGCTACCGGAGGATTCAGGTTCAGCTGGGTGCGCACCAGGTCCTCGGACGACTTGCCCGAGCTCTTGTGGCGATGGTTCTCGAGCCTGTCCAGGTATTCCGGGGTAATGTCGCCGGTAATGTAGACGCCGTCGAAGCACGAGGCTTCCACGCTGGTCAGGGCCGGATTCACGTCCATGATCGACTTCTTCAGCGCCTCGATGTCCTGGTAGACCAGGCGGTCGGCCGTGATCTCGCGGCAGACTTCCTCGACCGTGCGGCCGTGGGCGATCAGCTCGTCGCGGGTCGGCATGTCGATGCCGTACACGTTCGGGTACAGCACCGGCGGCGCGGCCGAGGCGAAGAACACCTTGCGCGCACCCGCTTCGCGCGCCATCTGCACGATCTCGCGGCTGGTGGTGCCGCGCACGATCGAATCGTCGACCAGCAGCACGTTCTTGTCCTTGAATTCGGAGGCGATCGCATTGAGCTTCTGGCGCACCGATTTCTTGCGCATGCCCTGGCCCGGCATGATGAAGGTGCGGCCGATGTAGCGGTTCTTGATGAAGCCTTCGCGGTACTCGACGCCGAGCTTCAGCGCCAGCTGGATCGCGGCCGGGCGCGAGGAGTCCGGGATCGGCATCACGACGTCGATGTCCTCGACCGGGATCTCCTGGCGGATCTTGTCGGCCAGGTATTCGCCCATGCGCAGGCGGGTCGCGTAGACCGAGGCGCCGTCGATGACGGAGTCCGGGCGCGCCAGGTAGACGTATTCGAAGGCGCAAGGGTTCAGCGAAGGATTCTCGGCGCACTGGCGCGAATGCATCTGGCTGGTGTCGTCGATGAAGACCGCCTCGCCCGGCGCGATGTCGCGCACGAAGCGGAAGCCCAAGCCTTCGAGCGCCACCGATTCGCTGGCGACCAGGTATTCCGGGCCGTTCTCGGTTTCGTTCACGCCCAGGCACAGCGGGCGGATACCGAACGGATCGCGGAAGGCCAGCAGGCCGTGGCCGGCGATCTGGGCGATGACGGCATAGGCGCCGCGCACGCGCTTGTGCACCATGGCCACGGCCTTGAAAATCGCTTCCTGGTCGAGCATGTAGCCGTTGGCGGCGGTCTGGATCTCGTGCGCCAGCACGTTCAGCAGCACTTCCGAGTCGGAGCCGGTGTTCACGTGACGGCGGTCGATGCGGAACAACTCGTCCTTGAGCTGGGCCTGGTTGGTCAGGTTGCCGTTGTGCGCCAGCGTGATGCCGAACGGTGCGTTGACGTAGAACGGCTGCGCTTCCTCTTCGCTGGACGAACCGGCGGTCGGGTAGCGGCAGTGGCCGATGCCGGAATTACCCATCAGCGAGCGCATGTTACGGGTGCGGAACACGTCGCGCACGAGGCCATTGGCCTTGTACATCGAGAACATGCTGCTGTGATTGGTTGCGATACCCGCTGCGTCCTGGCCGCGATGCTGCAGCAGCAGCAATGCGTCATACAGCAACTGGTTGACGGGGGCTTGCGAGACGACGCCGACGATGCCACACATGGTGCGCTCCTAAACAGCTTTAGCTAAAAGTGAAAAATTCAAAACTGCACATGCTGCGCGAAGGCAGCGGGCAAGAAAGGCTTGACTGTGCGCGCCCCGGTCTCCGCCATGGGAGAAAGCAACGCGTCTTTCCAGAAAGCCTGTTGGGGGATGGAAGTCATCCCACACAATATGACGCCGGCCAGCACGATTACAACACCCCGGCCCAGTCCGAACAGACCGCCGAGTCCGCGGTCGGCCAGCGACAGGCCGGTCGCCTCGATCAGCGCGCCGATCGCCAGGGCCAGCAGACCCATCAGTACACGTACGCCGAGGAACAGTGCGATGAAGGCAACGATCAGCCTGAGCGACTCGCCCGGAATCACGGATGGTAGCATGGGTGCCAGCTTCGCGCCGAAGGCGTTCGCCACCACGAAGGCGGCAACCCAGCCGGCCAGCGACAGGATTTCCTTCACCAGGCCGCGCATGGTGCTGATGATGACCGACGAGATCAGGACGAACAGGACGATGTAGTCGAAAATCGTCACGGCTCAGACAGGGGTCACGAAGCCCGACAGGCCGATACGGCCCAGCTTGGCACGCACTTTGTCGGCCTCGTCCTTGTTCAGGGGGCCGACCTTTACCTTGATCAGTTCGCCGGCCTTTTCGGTATGCGAGCTGATGCCCGCGCCGCGCAGCCTGGCCTGCAGCTCGGCAGCCTTTTCCAGGCTCGACAGCGCGGCGACCTGCAGCACGAATTTCTGCGAACCCGACTCGGCCTGCTTCTCCTTCTCCGCCTTCTCGGCGGCCTTGCCTTCGAGAATGGCCAAGGCGCGCACATCGTCGTGCGGCTTGGCGGGCTTGTCCTCGGTCTTCGGCTTGGCGGGCTTGTCGACCAGCCTGGTCTCGGCCTTCTCGGCCTTGTGCTCGGGCTTGGCGGCTTCCTTGTGCTCGGGCTTGGCGGCTTCCTTGTGCTCGGGCTTGACGGCTTCCTTGTGCTCGGCCTTGGGTTCCGGCTTGTGTTCGGGTTTTGGCTCGGGCCTGGGTTCGGCCTTGGCCTTGGGCGGCTCGGGCTTGCGTTCGGGCTTCGGCAGGTCGGGCGGGCTCTGCGGCTTGGCGGCGGCCACCAGGGCCGGGGCCTTGGCCACCGGCGGCGCCTGCATGACCTCTTCGCCCTTGTCGACGCTGTCCTCGGCCGCCACGGCCTTGCCGCCCGTGGACGCCTGGGCGGCCGGCACGGACGACGGATCGGCCGGCACCGGCAGCGGTGCGGCCTTGTCCTTGGACGGGATCTGGATCGCGATGTCGCCGGCGAGCGGCTTGGGCTGCGAATCGAGCAGCATCGGCAGGCCGACGGCGGCCGCCAGCGCCAGCGCGATTGCCCCCACCAGGCGGCGCCGTGCGCGCTTCTTCTCGGGCAGCATGGGGTCGTTGCCGGTGCCGCGTCCGCGCGTGCTGCCGGCCACGGCACCCGCGCTCGAGGCACGTTTGGAGCGAGCGCGTTCGCCGAGTGCGGCGTCGTCGTCCTTGCTGTAGAAACGGCCGCTGTCCTCGGCAGCGCGGCCTTGCTTGTTTTTACCGAAGAACGAGAACAAGCCCATGCGTTGTCAGGTCAATGAAGAGAGGATTTACGGGCCGCCATCACGCCGGCCACGGTGTAGAACGAACCAAAGACCACTATTCTATCATCCTGTCCGGCCCGGCTAGTTGCGTCCTGGAAGGCCGCACCCGGATCGGCGAAGGTTTTTACCGAAAACTCGTCCGGCTTGGCCCCGGCCGGCATCGATGCTTCCAGCTTGGCGGCCAGCGCGAGCGGGTCGGCCGAGCGTGGCGACGGCAAGGCCGTCACGCACCAGTGGTCGACGTAGGGCGCCAGGTGTTCGATGACGGCGTCGATGTCCTTGTCCTGCATGATGCCGAACACCGCATACGTGAAGCGGTGGAAGCCCATATTGCCCAGGTTCTGGGCCAGGGCCGCCGCCGCGTGCGGGTTGTGGGCCACGTCCAGCACCGTGGTCGGACGGCCCGCCAGCACCTGGAAGCGGCCCGGCAGCTCGACCATGGCGAGACCGGCGCGCACTTCCTGGGCGCCCACCGGCAGCCGCAGGCGCAGGCTTTCCAGCGCGGCCAGCGCGGCCGCGGCGTTCAGCAACTGGTTCGCGCCGCGCAGGGCCGGATAGGCCAGCGAATTGCGGCGCTGCGAACGGCCGCCGTAGGCCCACTGCTGCTTGTCGCCCTGGTAATTGAAGTCGCGGCCGATCAGCCACAGGTCGGCGCCGATGTCTTCAGCGTGCTTGATCAGCGATTGCGGTGGCTGCGGATCGCTGCAGATCGCCGGCTTGCCGGGCCTGAAGATGCCGGCCTTCTCGAAACCGATCTCTTCGCGCGTGTCGCCTAGGTAGTCCTTGTGGTCGATGTCGATGCTGGTCACGATCGAGACGTCGGCGTCGATGACGTTGACGGCATCGAGGCGCCCGCCGAGGCCCACTTCGAGGATCGCGACGTCGATCTCGCTGTTGGCCAGCAGGTACGCGATGGCCAGCGTGGTGAACTCGAAATAGGTCAGGTCGATATCGCCGCGCGCGCTTTCCACCACCTCGAAGGCGGACACCAGGGCTTCGTCGCTGGCCATCTCGCCATTGATGCGGGCGCGCTCGTTAAAGTCGAGGAAGTGCGGCTTGATGTACAGGCCGGTACGGTAGCCGCTCTGCAGCAGCATGGCTTCCAGCATGGCGCAGGTCGAACCCTTGCCGTTGGTGCCGGCGACCATGATCACGGGGCAGGAGAAGGCGAGTTTCAAGCGATCCTTGACGGCGCGCACGCGGTCCAGGCCCATGTCGATATGGGTTTCGGCATGGCGCGACTCGAACAGTGCCAGCCAGTCGGGCAAGGAGGTCGGGAGGTTTTGCATGGGGGATATCCGGATGTGCCCGAAGGCGCGGGCGGCCGGCAGCCCTGGAACAGCCGCCGGCCGCGCCGATGGAAATGATCAGGCGATGACGTCGGCCGGCTGGCTTTGCAGCAGGGCCAGCAGGCGCGCGATTTCTTCGCGCATCTTGCGGCGGTCGACGATCATGTCGACGGCACCTTTCTGGACCAGGAACTCGGCGCGCTGGAAGCCTTCCGGCAGCTTTTCGCGCACGGTGTTCTCGATCACGCGCGGGCCGGCGAAGCCGATCAGGGCTTTCGGTTCGGCGATCACGACGTCGCCCATGAAGGCGAACGAGGCCGACACGCCGCCCATGGTCGGGTCGGTCAGCACGCTGATGAACGGCAGCTTCTTCTCGGAGAGCTTGGTCAGCATCGCAGTCGTCTTGGCCATCTGCAACAGCGACAGCAGGCCTTCCTGCATGCGCGCGCCGCCGGTGGCGGTAATGCAGACGAAGGGCACTTTCTGCTCCAGCGCCACCTGGGCGCCGCGCGCGAAACGCTCGCCGACCACGGAACCCATCGAGCCGCCCATGAATTCGAATTCGAAACAGGCGACGACCACCGGCAGGCTCATGATCGAGCCGCCCTGCACGATCAGCGCATCGGTTTCGCCGGTCGCGTCCATGGCCTGCTTGAGACGGTCGGGATACTTCTTGCTGTCCTTGAACTTCAGGGTATCGACCGGCAGCGCGTCCTGGCCGATCTCATAGCGGCCACCTTCGTCCAGCAGCGCGTCGAGGCGCGCGCGCGCGCGGATACGCATGTGGTGGCTGCATTTCGGGCAGACGTGCAGGTTCGATTCGAGGTCGGTCCGGTACAGCACCGATTCGCACGACGGGCACTTGACCCACAGGCCCTCGGGCATGGTCTGTTTTTTGGCGGCATCGGAGCGCTGGATCCGGGGGGGCAGCAGTTTTTCCAACCAACTCATGTGTTCTCCTTTGCGGCAATCAGAATTTGCGCGTAGTGTACCGATTCAAGTTCGGCTTGTCGAATTCTTGCTGGTAAGACCTTGGCTTTTAAATAAGCCTGAATAATTCGACAAGTTCGAAGTGCAAGCTCATGAATTCGAGGTCCCCGTGCAACTCGTACCGTGGCAGGCACGCGATGTGCACCTTCTGGATGGAGGCTCCTTTCAGAGCGTCGCGACGATTTTTTCGGCCAGGTAATGCGCTGCCTTGCGCCACTCGACCTCGATCGACTTCGGGTTGTCGTGCAACTGCGTCCAGGTCGTCGTTTGCATCGGGCTGGCGATGGACGGCAGCATGCGCTCGCTTTCCTTCCACAGCACCTTGCCCGCGCTATCGGTCATCGTCGCTTCCATCTGCATGACCGGCACGACATTCGAGCTCAGCAGATGAGTTACACCAAAGCCGTACTGCGTCACCGACACGCTAATGACCGGCAAGGCCGCACTGCTATCGGGAGCGAGCGCCACTTTGCCGGAATCGCGTAGCACCTTTTCGAACTCGTCGCGCACGATCGCATCGACCGACACGGCATTCTTGTCGAGGAAAGCGGCAAACGCTTTCTGGTTGTCGTCGACGGTGCCGGACGCGGCAAGACCACCGACGGCGCCGAACATCAAGCCGACGTTCGCTCCGCTCGGCGCCAGCAGGAACAGCTGCCCCTTCTGGACCGCCGGGGCGATCGCGACCGTCCTGGCGCGCGCACGATCGGCTTCACTGAGCCGCTGGGTCGAAGCGCAGCCGGACAACATCAGGGCTGCAACGAGGAATATGCCAAGGCGGATCGATTTCATGGTGTCCTTCGAGGGTTGATTAATAAACTTGCAAAAAAGCCATGTTACCGGTTTATTAAGGCAAAAAACTCTCGAAAAACCACGTTGTACGCAGCGTGCGGAACAATGAAAACCGGGGCGCACGGCCCCGGTCGAGATACTACGGCATGCGCCCGCTTATCGAGCGTCGAGCGCGCTGCGGATACCGGCCACGAACGCCCGCACCGCTTCCGGCCCCTGTTCCTTCGACGTGTTCTCCAGCTCCTGGATGATGCGGCTGCCGATCACCACCGCGTCGGCCACCGCCGCCACCGACTTCGCCGTCTCGGCATCGCGGATCCCGAAGCCGACGCCGATCGGCAGCTTGACGTGTTCGCGGATCGCCGCCACGCGGCGCGCCACGTCGGCCGTGTCGATGCCGCCGGCGCCGGTCACGCCCTTCAATGAAACGTAGTAGCTGAAGCCGCTGCCGTGGCGCGCCACCTGCTTCACGCGCTCCACCGTCGAGGTCGGGGCCAGCAGGAAGATGAGGTCGAGGTCGTTCGCCTTCATCTCGGCGGCGAAGGCTTCGCACTCCTCGGGCGGATAGTCGACCACGATGGCGCCGTCGGCGCCCGCGGCTCTCGCGCGGCGGATGAACTCCGAAGGCCCCATGCGCTCGATCGGATTGGCGTAGCCCATCAGGACCACCGGCGTGTGCTGGTTGGTCTTGCGGAATTCGGCGACGTAGTGGAAGACGTCGGTCATGCTGATGCCGAAGGCCAGCGCGCGCTCGCAGGCGCGCTGGATGACCGGGCCTTCCGCCATCGGGTCGGAGAACGGGACCCCGAGTTCCAGCACGTCGGCGCCGCCCGCCACCAGGGCGTGCATGATCGGGACGGTGAGCTCGGGGCCGGGGTCGCCGGCCGTGACGAAGGTGACGAGGCCGGTCTTGCCCTGCTGTTTCAGGGCCTTGAAAGTGGGTGCTATCCTGGACATGTGTGCTCTCTTGTTCTTGTCTGATCAACCGAAATTCAGGCCGGCGCGCTGCGCCACGGTGTGCATGTCCTTGTCGCCGCGGCCGGACAGGTTCACCAGGATGATCTGGTCGGCGGGCAGCGTAGGCGCCAGCTTGGCCGCGTATGCGATCGCGTGCGAGGATTCCAGCGCCGGGATGATGCCCTCGATGCGGCAGCAGTCGTGGAAGGCCTGCAGCGCTTCCTCGTCGGTGATTGACACGTACTGCGCGCGCTCGATGTCCTTCAGCCAGGCGTGCTCGGGGCCGACGCCGGGGTAGTCGAGGCCGGCCGACACCGAATGGGTCTCGATGATCTGGCCGTTCGCATCCTGCAACAGGTAGGTGCGGTTGCCGTGCAGGACGCCGGGGAAGCCGGCGCTCAGGGACGCCGCGTGCTTGCCGGAGTCGAGGCCCTCGCCCGCCGCCTCGACGCCGACCAGCTTCACGCCGGCTTCGTCGATGTAGGGATAGAAGATGCCCATCGCGTTCGAACCGCCGCCGATGCAGGCGACCACGTAGTCCGGCTGGCGGCCGGTCATCTGCGGCATCTGCACGCGGCATTCCTCGCCGATCACGGACTGGAAGTCGCGCACCATCATCGGGTACGGGTGCGGGCCCGCCACCGTGCCGATGATGTAGAAGGTGTTCTCGATATTCGTGACCCAGTCGCGCATCGCTTCGTTCAGCGCGTCCTTCAGGGTCTTGGAACCGCTTTCGACAGGGACCACGGTCGCGCCCAGCAGCTTCATGCGGTAGACGTTCTGGGCCTGGCGCTTGACGTCCTCGGCACCCATGTAGACCACGCATTCGAGGCCGAAGCGCGCGCAGATGGTGGCCGTCGCCACGCCGTGCTGGCCGGCGCCGGTCTCGGCGATGATGCGCGGCTTGCCCATGCGCCTGGCGAGCAGGGCCTGGCCGATCACGTTGTTGATCTTGTGCGCGCCGGTGTGGTTCAGGTCTTCGCGCTTGAAGAAAATTTGCGCGCCGCCGCCCTGCTGCGACCAGCGCTTGGCGTGGTAGACGGGCGACGGGCGGCCGACGAAGTGCGCCAGCTCGTAGCGGTACTCTTCCAGGAATTCCGGATCCTGGCTGTAGCGCGCATACGCTTCGTTGAGCTCGGCCAGGGCATGGCTGAGGGTCTCGGCGACGAAGCTGCCGCCGTAGGGGCCGAAGTGGCCGGAGGCGTCCGGCAACTGGTAATCGGGGGTCTTGAACAGGGCGGACTTGCCGCCGTCAGGGATGTCTTTCATGGTGTGGCTCGCTGGTATCGGGTGATGCATCGGCAGCCCGCACCGCGTCGATGAACGCGGCAATCTTACGGGCATCCTTGATCCCCTTGCTTTCCTCGACACCACTGCTGATGTCGACCGCAAAGGGGCGTACGCGCATCACCGCGCTAGTCACGTTTTGCACGCTCAAGCCACCACTCAAAACGACCCGAGGCGCGAGCTCTTTTGGAATAAGAGACCAATCGAAGACCTTTCCTGCGCCGCCGTAGGCGTCGACCCAGGTGTCGAGCAGGAGGCCCGAGAACCAGGGGCTGGCGGCGCGGTATTGAGCTTCCGATTCTATCAAATCCACGGCCGTGGTGTCGGGTTTGACGCGGCAGGCCCGCACGAAAGGCCGTTTCACCACGGCCGCGATAGCCGCGCACTGTTCCATGGTCTCGTCGCCGTGGAACTGCAGCAGCGCGATCGGGCCGGCCTCGACGGCCTCCTGGACCTGCAATACGGTCGCGTTGACGAACAGGGCCACGCCGCTGACGTAGGGCGGCAGTGCCGGCGCCAGGTCCGCGAATTGTTCGGGCGAGATGTAGCGCGGGCTCTTCGGATAAAACACGAAGCCGAGGGCGTCGGCGCCGGCGTCGACTGCCGCGCGCAGGTCCTGTTCGCGGGTGATGCCGCAGATTTTGATTCTGGTTCGTTGCATGTTCGTCGTAGGGGTCAGAGCCCAGTGTTGGTTTTAAAAGGGCTCTGACCCCGGAGTTGCTGACCCCGGAGTTGCCGGCTGCCGAGTCGCGGGGTGTAACAGCGTGCCACTGACCACCGGGGTCAGAGTCCAACCACCAACACCGGACTCTGACCCCTCTCCTGCGGCAGCCCCCACTTCGGATCGTAGTCGATTGTAGCAAGATACAAGCCATCGGGCATGAAGGTCGGCGCGGCGGCGTCGCGCGAGCGCGCGGCCAGCACCTCGGCCATCCAGCCCGGCTCGTTGCGGCCGATGCCCACGTAGATCAGCGAGCCGACGATGTTGCGCACCATGTGATGCAGGAAGGCCGAGGCGCGCACCGTGAACACGATCACGTCGCCGTGGCGCACGATGCTCACCTCATGCATTTGCTTGATGGGCGAATTCGCCTGGCAGCCGGAGGCGCGGAAGCTGCTGAAGTCGTGCGTGCCGATCAGGTGCCGGGCGGCTTCGCGCATGCGCTCGACGTCCAGCGGACGGAACACCCAGCCGGCGCGGTCGGCCAGCAGGGCCGAGGGGTTCGGGTGGTTGTACAGCACGTAGTGGTAGGTGCGCGAGCGGGCCGAGAAGCGCGCGTGGAAGTCCTGCCCTTCCGCGTCCGGCGCGACCACGTGCGCCCAGCGCACCACGATCGAATCCGGCAGAAAGGCATTGGTGCCGCGCACCCAGGATTGCGTCGGGCGCTCCAGCTCCGTGTCGAAGTGGACCACCTGCTCGATCGCGTGCACGCCGGCGTCGGTGCGGCCGGCGCAGGTGGTCGCAAGCGGGGTGCAGGCAAACTTCTCGAGCGCGATCTCCAGCTGGTCCTGGACCGTGTCGCGCGAAGGCTGTTTCTGGTAACCGTTCCAGGCGGTGCCGATATACTGGACACCCAGGGCAATTCTCGTCACGCGGTCAGCCTCACGCCAGCTGTGCGCGCATCGCGTTGGCCTTCGAGACCTGTTCGCTGCTGCCGCCCTTGATGACTTCCTCGAGCAGCTCGCGCGCGCCCTCCTTGTCGCCGATTTCCTGATACGCAACGGCCAGGTCCAGCTTGGTTTCCATCTCCATATGTGCGGCCGACATCTCGGCCGGCGCGGCGGCGGCCGTCACCGTCTCGAGTTCCGGCAGCGCCTGCACGTCGCCCGGCAGGTCGAGGTCGAAGCCGTCCAGGTCGAAGGCCGGTTCGATTTTCGCCGGTTCCAGCATGCCGTGCGGCGCGTACTCGGCGCTGTCGGCCCGGGCCGGGGTCGCGCTCGGCAGCTCGGCCGGGAACGCATTCGGCAATGCGGGCAGGCCGAACAGCTCGTCTTCCAGCGAGAGCGCCGGCGCAGGATCTGCCGCCGGCGCCGCGGCCGGAACCGGCGGTTCCAGGCCGAAGTCCATGGTGTCGAGGTCGAACAGCGGATCGTTCAGCTCGGTGGCCGGGCTGGTTTCTTCCGGCACGGCCGGCAGCGGGGGCAGGTCGAATTCCCGGGCCAGGTTGGCCATGTCGAAGTCGCTGTTCGGGACTGCGATGTCCGCAGCGGCGCCGGCCGGGGCCGGGATGGCGTGGTCGTCCAGGTCGAAGTCGCCGAAGCTCAGGTCTTCCGCGGTCTCGGCCGGCTGGACGGCGGGCTGAGGCACCGGATTCGCGGCCGCGGCGCCGAAGTCCATGTCGAACGAGAAGTCGAGCGGCTCCTCGGCGGGCGCCGCTGCTTCGGCTGCGGCGGCAAGCGGTTCGACCCGCTCGGCTGGTGCTGCTGCCGGGGCGGCGTCGAAGCCGCCCATGTCGAAGTCGAGGAAGTTGTCGTCGTGTTGCGGCAGCTCCCGCTTCGGCTCCTCGGCCTGCACCGGCTCGAAGGCCAGGCCGCCCAGGTCGAAGTCCAGGGTATGCTCGTCCTCGGCCTGAGCCGCGGCGCCAAGCGCCGTTTCCTGCTGCGCGGCAGGCTGCACCGCGTCCATCGCGCCGGCGAAGTGCTGGTCGAAGCTCATCGGCTCATTCGCCATCGGCTCGTGCCCAGCAGCAGCAGCAGCAGCAGCAGCCGGGGTCGCGGTCAGGTCGGCGCCGAAAGCATCGTCGAAGTCCTTCGACATCAGGGTCCGCGCCTGCTCGTGGGACGCCGGAGCCGCATCGGCCTGGGCGCCGCCGGTCGCATACAGCGGGTTCAGCGGATCGATGGAAATGCCCAGCGCGGCGGCTTGCGCCCACTCCTCGCCCTGGCCGCGGGTCATGCTGTACAACTCGCCGGCCTGGGTTTCGAAGGCGCGCTGGTCCTTGCGGCCGGCGTAGATCTCGAGCAGCTTCAGGCGCACCGGATAGCGTTCCGGATGGGTGCGCAGCGCTTCCTTGAGAATTTCCTCGGCCTGGGCGTCGCGGCCGTAGGCGATGTAGACGTCGGCTTCGGCCACCGGATCGACTTCGTTGGTGTCGAGCTGGCTGGCCGAGGGCGCGAAGCTGGAATTGAACACGCTGTTACTGGTGTCGATGCTCTGGCCGCCGGTCTCGGCGAACAGCGAGTGTGCCGGTGCGGCCGGCACGCCCAGGATCGACGGTTCGGAGACGGCCTTGACCACTTTCTTCTTGCGGCGCTGGGCGACCAGCAGACCGCCCAGCAGCAGCGCGGCAGCGCCGCCGCCGACCAGGGCCAGGTTGTCCAGGATGAAGTCGAGCAGGCCCGGTTCCGGCGCCGGCTTGGCGGCCGGCTTGATCGTCGCCAGCTTCTTCGCCGCCGGTTTGTCGTGTGCCGGTTTGTCGTGCGCCGGCTTGTCGTTCGCCGGCGGAGCGGCCGGTGCCGATGCGGCGTTCTGCTGCGCCTCGGCACCGCCCTTGCTCTTGATCGTCGCCAGCTTCTCGAGGTCGCCGACGTTGCGTTCGAGTTCCTTCACGCGCTGCTGGGCTTCTTCCAGCTCGCGCTGCTTGGCGATCGTGTCCTCGGTGCCCATGGTCGCGCCCTTGCCGGCAGCCGCTCCCGCAGCCGGCGCCTTCGACAGGCGCAGCTGGTCCTGCGACTCGTTGGCGGCGGTCGGGCGTTCCTCGACCTTGGCAGTGATCTTGCCGCCGGCGCTCTGGCCCGCCTGCGGCGCCTTGACCGGCTCCGCGGCGCCGACCTGGCCGGCCAGCTTGTTGCGGTAAGCGTTGAAGTCGGCCGCATGGGCCACCACCACGCCGTGGGCTTCGCCGTCGTTCAGCGCCTGCATGCTGCCGGTGTCCGGCACCGACAGGATGCGGCCCGACTTCAGGCGGTTCATGTTGTTGCCGATGAAGGCGTCCGGATTCGCGCGGTACAGCGCCACCAGCATCATGTCGAGCGAGACGTCGACCGGCTTGAGCTGGGCGGCGATGCGGCCCAGGCTGTCGCCCGGCTTGACGCGGTAGGACGAGGAGCCGGCCGCGCGGCTGGACCGGACCGGCGGCTCGCTGCCCGCGGCTGCCTGCGCGGCCTCCTCCGCACGCGCACGGCTGCGGCGCGGACGTTCCGCCGCCGGGGCTGCCGGCGCGGCCGCGGCCGGCGCCGCGCTGTCCGCACGCGGACGCGCGGACGCCGCTTCGTTCGCCGCCACCTGGGCCGACTGGGTCGCGCGCAGTTCGGCCGGATCGAGCAGGAAGGTGTACTCGCGCACCAGGCGGCCGTTGTTCCAGCTCAGCTCCAGCAGCATGTCGACGAAGGGCTCGTTCAGCGGCTGGCTCGAGCTCACGCGGATGAACTGGCGGCCGTTGCGCTGCTCGACCGCGAAACGCAGCGACAGCAGAGCCGGATTGAATTCGATGTTCGCGGTGCGGAAGGCTTCCGGCGAGGCCAGCTTGGCCACCAGGCCCGCCGCCTCGTCGCTGGACACCGCCGTCAACTCGATCTCGGCACGCAGGGGCTGTCCAAGCGCGGACAGCACGGTAAGTTTGCCGAGGCCTGCCGCGTGGGCAGCCGAGCTCAGAACCAACGCACTGGCAACCGCCGCGGTGAGCTTCTTCAGCGCGGACGACTTCATCGAGGGACGGTGAGTGGATTGCATAATTGGACTGAATGAGTTGAGCGGAGAGGCATTGCCCGGAGGTCTCAGCAACATAGCATCATGCACCAGAGCAATGCAAGCTCTACGAAAGGAAACATTCAGCATCCGTGAGATATGTAGACGGTCTATTCATCCAAGTGATGTTTTTAGGGTCAAACCATGACATTTCGCTAGCACCTCTTGCAATGTCGACCACGCCCGGAAACGACAAAAAAGGCGGCACATGGCCGCCTTGTATTGTACCCGTTGCAAGCGCCCGGATTACTTGTCCAGCACGATGCGCAGCATGCGGCGCAGCGGCTCGGCGGCGCCCCACAGCAGCTGGTCGCCGACGGTGAAGGCCGAGATGTATTCCGGGCCCATCGACATCTTGCGCACGCGGCCGACCGGGATGGTCAGGCTGCCGGTGACGGCGGCCGGGGTCAGGTCGCGCATCGAGGCTTCGCGGGTATTCGGTACGAACTTCACCCACTGGTTGTCGTTGGCGATGATGTCGTTGATCTCGTCCAGCGGCACGTCCTTCTTCAGCTTGATGGTCAGCGCCTGCGAATGGCAGCGCATCGCGCCGATACGCACGCACAGGCCGTCGACCGGGATCACGTTGTTCGTTGCCGAAGAACGGCCGAGGATCTTGTTGGTCTCGGCACCGCCCTTCCACTCTTCCTTCGACTGGCCGTTGCCCAGGTCCTTGTCGATCCAGGGGATCAGGTTGCCGCCCAGCGGCACGCCGAACTGCTTGGTTTCGTCGGCCGACAGGCCATGCTGGGTGGCCAGCACCTGGCGGTCGATCTCGAGGATGGCCGAGGCCGGATCGTCCAGCAGCGGCTTGACGGCCGCGTTGATGGTGCCGAACTGGGTCAGCAGTTCGCGCATGTGCTGGGCGCCGCCGCCCGATGCCGCCTGGTAGGTCATGGAGGTCATCCAGTCGACCAGGTCGTGCTTGAACAGGCCGCCCAGGCCCATCAGCATGCAGGACACGGTGCAGTTACCGCCGACGAAGTTCTTCACGCCGCGGGTCATGGCACCCTTGATCACGTCGAGGTTGACCGGATCGAGCACGATCACGGCGTCGTCGTTCATGCGCAGGGTCGAGGCGGCGTCGATCCAGTAGCCATTCCAGCCGCTTGCCCTCAGTTGCGGGAACACCTCGGTGGTGTAGTCACCGCCCTGGCACGAAATGATGATCTCGCATTTCGACAGTTCGGCGATATCGTTCGCGCTTTTCAGCTTGGTCTCGTTCTTCGCCATGGCCGGCGCAGCGCCGCCCGGATTCGAGGTGGTGAAGAACACCGGCTCGATATGGTCGAAATCGCCTTCGTCCTGCATGCGCTTCATGAGGACCGAGCCGACCATGCCGCGCCAACCAACCAGACCAACTAGTTTCATAACCTTCCCTTTTCTATATCGATATGCCGCCGTCAAAACGGGGCATCTACCCTACCATGCTTTTGCGGCGTCTGCACGCCGCCTTATGCCAATGCCTTCACCACCGCATCGCCCATCTGTTCGGTGCCGACCCGGGTCGTGCCTTCCTCGAAGATGTCCGGCGTGCGCAGGCCCTGGGCCAGCACGGCCTTGACGGCGTTCTCGACGCGGTCGGCCTGTTCCGGCTTGCCGAGCGAGAAGCGCAGCATCATCGCGGCCGACAGGATGGTCGCCAGCGGATTCGCCACGTTCTTGCCGGCGATGTCCGGCGCCGAGCCGTGCGAAGGCTCGTACAGGCCCTTGTTATTGGCGTCCAGCGAGGCCGAGGGCAGCATGCCGATCGAACCGGTCAGCATCGCCGCCGCGTCCGACAGGATGTCGCCGAACATGTTGCCGGTGACGATCACGTCGAACTTCTTCGGCGCGCGCACCAGCTGCATCGCCGCGTTATCGACGTACATGTGTTCGAGCTCGACGTCCTGGTATTCCTTGTGCACCTCGGTGACGACGTCGCGCCAGAACTGAAACGTTTCCAGCACGTTCGCCTTGTCGACGCTGGTCACGCGCGAGCCGCGCTTGCGGGCGGCCTGGAAGGCGACGTGGGCGATGCGGCGGATCTCGCCTTCCGCATAGCGCATGGTATCGAAGCCTTCGCGCTGGCCCGCGAACGGGCCGTCCGGACACTCCCTGACGCCGCGCGGCTTGCCGAAATAGATGTCGCCGGTCAGTTCGCGGATGATCAGGATGTCCAGGCCGGACACGACTTCCGGCTTGAGCGTCGAAGCGCCCGCCAGTTCCGGATACAGGATGGCCGGGCGCAGGTTGGCGAACAGGCCGAGCTCCCTGCGCAGGCCGAGGATGGCCTGCTCGGGGCGCAGCGCGCGCTCCAGCTTGTCGTACTGGTAGTCGCCGACGGCGCCGAACAGCACCGCGTCGGCGGCCTTGGCCAGCGCCAGCGTCCCTTGCGGCAGCGGGTGGCCGTGGGCCGCGTAGCCGGCGCCGCCGACCTCCGCGCTCTCCATCTTGAAGGATTCGCCCAGCGCGTTCAGGACCTTGACGGCCTGCGCCATGATTTCGGGGCCGATGCCGTCGCCCGGCAGGATGGCAATCTTCATAGTACGCTTTCTCAGATGGTATTGGCGAGCCAGGGCTGCGCGCGAAGGTGGCGCTCTTCGAAGGCGCGGATCTCGTCGGCGTGGCGCAGGGTCAGGCCGATGTCGTCCAGGCCGTTCAGCAGGCAGTACTTGCGGAACTCGTCGATGGCGAACTCGAAGGCCATGCCGCCGTCGGGCGTGGCGATGACCTGCTTTTCCAGGTCGATCACCAGGCGGAAGCCGGGGAAGGCCTTGACTTCGTTGAACAGCTGGTCGACCTGCTGTTCGCTCAGCACGATCGGCAGCAGGCCGCTCTTGTAGCAGTTGTTGAAGAAGATATCGGCGAAGCTCGGCGCGACGATGGCGCGGAAGCCGTACTGCTGCAGCGCCCAGGGCGCGTGCTCGCGTGAGGAACCGCAGCCGAAGTTCTTGCGGGCCAGCAGGATCGACGCCTTTTCATAGCGCGGCTGGTTCAGCACGAAGTCCGGATTCAGCGGACGATTCGTGTTGTCCATGCCGGGTTCGCCATGGTCCAGGTAGCGCCATTCGTCGAACAGGTTGGGGCCGAAGCCGGTGCGGCGGATCGACTTGAGGAACTGCTTGGGGATGATGGCGTCGGTGTCGACGTTGGCGCGGTCGAGCGGCGCCACCAGTCCGTCGTGTACGGTGAATTTGTCCATGGTCGCAGGGGTCAGAGCCCGGTTTTGCTTTTAAAAGGGCTCTGACCCCGGAGTCCGCGGCCCAAGCCCATCACATGTTACCTTCCGCCCGCGCCAGTAATCACCTGGCCAACCTTCTGCACATCCTTGCCGACACCCGAAATGGTGTTGCAACCGGCAGCAGCGATGGCGATGAGTGCGAGAGCGAGTGCTTTTTTCATGGTATCCCTAATGTTGATGTCATGCTCCGGCTGGCGTGATCGACGCCGGCCAGGGTTTTGCGGCGCTGGTGGCGCCTGTGATTCATCCAAAATGCTTGTGCGGCTGAGCACCGGGGTCAGAGTCCCTTGAACCCCAACACCGGACTCTGACCCCTAGAGTGCGCGCACGTCGACGAAGTGACCCGCGATTCCGGCCGCGGCGGCCATCGCCGGCGACACCAGGTGGGTGCGTCCGCCCTGCCCCTGGCGGCCTTCGAAGTTGCGGTTCGAAGTCGAGGCGCAGCGCTCGCCCGGGTCGAGGCGGTCGGCGTTCATGGCCAGGCACATCGAGCAGCCCGGTTCGCGCCATTCGAAGCCGGCGGCCTTGAAGATCTGGTCGAGGCCTTCGCGCTCGGCTTGTTCCTTGACCAGGCCTGAACCCGGCACCACCATCGCCAGCTTTACGTTGGAGGCGCGCTGGCGGCCGCGCACCACGGCGGCGGCGGCGCGCAGGTCCTCGATGCGCGAGTTGGTGCAGGAGCCGATGAAGACCTTGTCGATGCGGATGTTCTCGATCGGCGTGTTCGGCTTCAGGCCCATGTAGACCAGTGCCTTTTCCATGGCGTCGCGCTTGACCGGGTCGCGTTCCTTGTCCGGATCGGGTACGCGGCCGTCGACCGTGGTCACCATCTCCGGCGACGTGCCCCAGGTCACCTGCGGGCGGATCTCGGCCGCGTTCAGGGTCACGACCATGTCGAACTTCGCGCCCGGATCGGTATGCAGGGTGCGCCAGTAGGCGATGGCCTGTTCCCACTGCGGCCCGCTCGGCGCGAACGGGCGGCCCTTGACGTAGTCGATCGTGGTGTCGTCGACCGCGACCATGCCGGCGCGCGCGCCCGCTTCGATCGCCATGTTACAGACCGTCATCCGGCCTTCCATCGACAGCGAGCGGATGGTCGAGCCGGCGAACTCGATCGCGTAGCCGGTACCGCCGGCGGTACCGATCCTGCCGATCACGGCCAGCACGATGTCCTTCGCCGTCACGCCGGCCGGCAAGGCGCCGTCGACCTGCACCAGCATCGATTTCGATTTCTTCGCCAGCAGGGTCTGGGTAGCCATCACGTGCTCGACTTCCGAGGTGCCGATGCCGTGCGCCAGGCAGCCGAAGGCGCCGTGGGTCGAGGTGTGCGAGTCGCCGCACACGACCGTCATGCCGGGCAGCGTAGCGCCCTGCTCCGGCCCGATCACGTGCACGATGCCCTGGCGCTTGTCGTTCATGTTGAAGTAGGTGACCCCGAAGGCCTTGGCGTTGCTGTCGAGGGTCTCGACCTGCAGGCGCGAGGTCGGGTCCGCAATGCCGTGGCTGCGGTCGGTGGTCGGCACGTTGTGGTCGGCTACGGCAAGGTTGGCGGAGGTGCGCCATAGCGGACGGTCCGCCACCCGCAGGCCTTCGAACGCCTGGGGGCTGGTGACTTCGTGGACCAGGTGGCGGTCGATGTAGAGCACGGTGGTGCCATCCGCGTCGGCACGCACGACATGCGAATCCCAGAGTTTGTCGTAGAGCGTTTTTAACATGATGATTCCGTAAAGACGACCGCTGCTGAGAGGCTAGCAGACGGGCAGGGTCTTCGATTATGCCATATTTGTGCAGTGCGTCAGCCCTGGCTGCTTGCACGATTATTTCAACGAACTGATCAGCCTACGAATTTTATTTGCATCAGTTATCGCTCTTGCAAATAAAAAAAGCCCACGCAAAGTCTGCGCAGGCTTTTCTTGGCTTTATCAGCTGTTGCTTTTATGCAGCCAGACGCACGGTGGAGCGGCAGCCATCCATCAGGAACGACAGCCCGACCACCAGCACCAGCGAACCCTCGGCGGAGCGCGCGGTGCCGGTGATGCCTTCGACGTGGAGCGCCGTCATCGGCTTGATCACCAGGTCGGCCGTGCCATCCACCGCTTCCACGGCGATGATGTACGGCTGGGGCGCGTTGATCACGATGCCGACGCGCTCCGAGCATTCCTCATAGCCGAGCGACAGCGCCAGCGAGCGTACCGGCAGCGGACGGCCCTGGTCCTTCAGCACCGGGGCGCCGCCGACCTGCATGAAGGTTTCCGGCAGCTCGACCACGCGCTCGACCACCGCCATCGGCAAGGCCAGCTGGGCGCCCGAGGTGGACACCAGCATGGTCGGCACGATCGACAGTTCGATCGGCAGGCGGATCGAGAACTTGGTGCCCTTGCCCAGGTTCGAGTCGATGCGGATCGCGCCGCGGTTCTTCTCGACCGCGGTCTTGACCACGTCCATGCCGACGCCGCGGCCGGACACCGACGACGCCACTTCCTTGGTCGAGAAGCCCGGCAGGAACACCAACTGGTAGGCTTCGTCGTCGCTGCTGGCCTGGTGCTCGGTGATCAGGCCCTTCTCCATCGCCTTCTTGCGCAATTTGGCCGGGTCCATGCCGCGGCCGTCGTCCTGCAGCACGATCATGACGCTGTTGGCCTCCTGCCAGGCTTTCAGCAGGATGAAGGCCTTGGCCGGCTTGCCGTTGGCGACGCGGTCCTGCGGCGACTCGACGCCGTGGTCGAGCGCGTTGCGCAGCATGTGCACCAGCGGATCGTACAGGCTGTCCACCACGACGCGGTCGACTTCGGTCTCGGCGCCTTCGATGGTCAGCTCGACGTCCTTGCCCAGGTCCTTGGCCAGTTCGCGCACCAGGCGCGGGAACTTCTGGAACAGGCGGCCCACCGGCTGCATGCGGGTTGCCAGCGTGGCGCGCTGCAGCTCGGCCGAGTAGCGCGAGGCGCGCTCCAGGGTCTCGGTCAGGGTCGCCATCAGCGTGGCGGCCTGGCCTTCGAACTTGAACTGCGACAGGCGCTCGAGCAGCACGGCGGCCTGGTTCGCGGCCTGCACCGATTCGCCCGCCACCTCCAGCAGCGCGTCCAGCTTGACGGCGTCGATACGGATGCTCTCGTCCTTGACCGGGGCACTGGCGGCCGGCTTGTTCTCGTTGCGGCGCTCGATGCCGTCCCAGCCGGCCCTGGCCGGGGCGGCTTCGCTTGCCGCTGCGGCGGGCGTCATAGGCGCGGGGGCGGCAGCGGCCTGCACATAGGTACCCGGCGGCACCACCGCCAGGTACATGGCTTCCCAATCCAGGCCGTCGGCGTCTTCGACCGGGGTTGGCGCCGCGGCGGCCATCGGGGCTGCCGGTGCCGGTGAGGCGGCCGTCGGCGCGGCTGCCGGTGCGGCCCTCGGCGCATCCTTGCCGTCGATCGCATCCTTCAGCATGCGCTCGAGGTCGGCCGGCATCGGCGCCAACTGTTCCGGCGGGGTGCCGTTGTTCAGGTCGTTGAGCTGGTCGGCGACGAAGCCGGAGGCCTGCAGCGATGCCTCGATCGCCGACGGCGTGACCGGGGCCGCGCCGGTGCGCAGCGCATCGAACAGGTTCTCGGTCAGGTGGCAGGCCGTCACCAGCGCGGGCAGTCCCATGAAGCCCGCGCCACCCTTGATGGTGTGGAACGAGCGGAACACCGCGTTCAGCGTTTCCTTGTTATCCGGATCACGCTCGAGGTGGAGCAAGTGCTCCTCGACGTTGATCGCAAGATCCAACGCCTCGATCACGAAATCCTTGAGCATTTCGTCCATTAGAATCCCAGATCGGCAAGAAGGTCATCGACACTATCCTGGTCGAGCGCCGCGGACGGCACCGACGGTCCCTGCATCAGTTCGGCCGGCTGCTCCTGCGCCTGCTCTTGCGCCGCGTGCTTCTGCGCCAGCTTTTCCTTGACGTCGGCCGGGGCGCTGTCGCGCAGCAGCTGGGCGAGCTCGTTCTCGACGGTCTTGGTGATGTTGACCACCTTCTTGATCAGCTGGCCGGTGATGTCCTGGAAGTCCTGCGCCATCATGATCTCGAGCAGGCGCGCCTTCTCGGCTTCGGTCGCTTCCGACACCGCCTGGGCAAACGTGCGGGAGTCGCCGGCCAGCGCCTTGAACTGCTCGATCGACAGCTTGCCGGAGAACAGGTCGGCCCAGCGGCCTTCCATGTCCTTGGCCTGCTTGGACAGCTGGTCCTGGGCCGGCATGCCGTCGTCCAGTGTGTTCAGCACCTTGTTCGCGGCCTGCTCGGTCAGGCTGGCGACATACTCCAGGCGGTCCTGGGCGTCGACGATCTGGGACGAGGCTTCGGTGAGCGCCTTGTCGTAGCCCAGTTCGCGCAGCGAATCGTGGAGCAGGCGCACGATGCCGCCAAGGCGCTCGTACATCCCCTTGCCTTCGTGCTCGTCGGCGGCATCCGCGCGTGCGGCGTCCGCGCGTGCGGCGTCCGCGCGTGCGGCGTCCGCGCGTGCGGCGTCCGCGCGTGCGGTATCGCCGGCTGCGGATGCGGCCGGGGCCGCTGCGGCGGCCGGCGCCGACTGTGAAGCGACCTGGTCGAACAGGGCTTCGAGGTCGTCGCTGTCGTCGCTCTCGCCGCCTGCGGCGGGTTCGGGCGTCGGTGCCGGTGCGGGAGCGGGCGCGCTGGCTCGCTGCGCTGCCACTTCCTCGAATAATGCGTCGAAATCGTCAGCGGCGTCGGTCATAGTCCCTGCTTCTCCATAGTGTAAATGTCGCGATGATCTGTGCGGTATGCTGTACTTGCTGCCGTCAATACGCCAACGGTAAGGTATTGCACGAGTGTAGCAGCGTGGTTGCCGTAGGTAAATCTCGGAAAAGGCAGCGTTGCCGATTGGAGCAGTAAAGTTAGTTCCGCTGCAATTATTTCCTCTTGTTTATGAAGATTTTCATAAAGCAAGTGTTGTATTTTTTTATCGCACGCGTTTTTGTGCTTCTTGATGTTTTCGCGCAGGAAAGCAAACACATCTCTGCGCAACATCAAGCATTTACTATCTGCCGAGGATGAAAACGCGAACTACAATAAGAAGGTAGCGTGACGTGAGGGAGGGCTCACCATGTACCAGAAAATTCTGATCACGACCGACGGCTCGGCGGTGTCCCAGCACACCGCTTGCGCCGGCGTCCAGTTCGCGCAACAGATGGGCGCCGAGGTGCTCGCGCTGTTCGTCGCGCCGGAGTACCAGTATCCGGTGTATGTCGAAATCATCCCGCCGTCCTATCCCAGCGAAGAGGACTACATCGCGCAGATGCGGCGCATGGGCGAGCAGTACATGGGCAAGATCGCGCGCAAGGCCGAGCAGTGCGGGCTGAAGCATTCCTGCATGACGGCGTTCTCGGATTCGGCGGCCCTGAAGATCGTTGACGTGGCTGAACAACAACACTGCGATCTGATCTTCATGGGCTCGCACGGCCGCAGCGGCTGGGGTCAATTACTGCTGGGCAGTGTGACCAACAAGGTGCTGTCGCAGACCAGCAAGCCGGTCCTGGTGCACCGCCTGATCCGCGAGCCCGGTACCTGAGGCGCCCGCTCCACTCCGCCGGCGGAAAACGCCGGTGACCGGGTATTTCCAAAAAAAATACTAACTATTTGTTAGTGATGTGCTAGCGTCTAGCCTTTGCTCTGTATTGCTTCTAGGGAATTAATATGATTCGGATAGTCATCGCTGACGACCACACCATCATGCGCGAAGGCCTCAAGCGCATCCTCGACGGCGCGCTCGACATCGAAATCGTCGGCGAAGCCATCAACGGCTTCGAAGTGCTGTCGCTGGTGCGCCAGGGCGGCTTCGACCTGCTACTGCTGGACCTGTCGATGCCTGGCCGCAGCGGGGTCGACCTGATCCGCCAGGTGCGCAGCGAGGCGCCCAAGCTGGCGATCCTGATCCTTACCATGCACGAGGAAGAACAGTACGCGGTGCGCGCGATCCGCGCCGGCGCGCAGGGCTACCTGACCAAGGAAAGCGCCGGCACCCAGCTGGTCGGGGCGATCCGCAAGGTGGCGTCGGGGCGTCCCTATATCAGCACCGAAGTGGCCGAGCAGCTGGCGCTGAACATCATGGCGCCGAACGAGCAGCTGCTGCACAAGCAGCTCTCGGACCGCGAATTCGAAGTCTTCTCGCTGCTGGTAAGCGGCAAATCGATCACCGAGATCGCCAATAACCTGCACTTGTCCGTGAAGACAGTGAGCACTCACAAAACCCGCATCATGCAGAAGATGGGCATGACCTCGCTGTCCGAAATGGTCCAGTACGCCGTGGCCCATCGCCTGCTGGCGCCGATGAAGGCATGAACATCGCCTAAACTGTCTTAGACATCCCGGCCTCACCAAGGTTGCCCCACCGTCCGCGTGGCGCATAGGAGACGGCCTCTGCACGATGCTTATCCTACATGGATATGCCCTGCCTCCACTCGGAAGTGAGCCTGGACAGTAAGAAAAGTCCTACAAGCTGACTCACCTTCCTACCTACACATTCAGCCGTTGCTGATATGAATGCCGAACTCGTGTTGGCATACTGACTTCAGCGTTTCGACTTGCTTGCGGTCCATTCTCCGCATTGAGCTTCCTGAAACCTTGTTTTCCTTCACCTGGAGATGAGTATGCAGTCCCAGCCAATGTCAGAACAACGCAATGCCTCCGCATCCACCCTGCACTCGTCACAGATGGAGGCCGGGCGCCAGCGCCAGGGTCGCCTGTGGTCCAACTTGAAAGAAGTCTGCGACCTCCTCCATATTCCGGCCGCCGTATCGATGAATACCGAGGAACTCCTGTTCCAGCACGTGCAGTTCAAGACCGGCCAGCGCGTCCACACGATCGGCCAGGCCTTCGACACCCTGTACATCGTCAATTCCGGCTTCCTGAAAACGGTGCTGATCGACGAATTCGGCAACGAACAGGTGCTGAGCTTCCCGATGAAGGGCGACATGCTCGGCGTGGACGGCATCCACACCCGGCACTACGCCTCGGAAGCGGTCGCCCTGTCCGACTGCGACCTGATCCTCGTACCGTTCAAGAAGCTCACTGCCCTGGGGAGGGTACATGCCGAGCTCGAGAACCTGATGTACGGGGTGATGAGCCGCGAACTGGTGCGCGAACAGGCCATGATCGGCATGCTCGGCGCCCTCTCGGCCGAGGCGCGCGTGGCCCGCTTCCTGATCTCGCTGGCCGACCGCTTCGCGGCGATGGGCTACTCGAGCAAGCTGTTCAACCTGCGCATGACGCGCCACGAAATCGGCAGCTATCTCGGCCTGACCCTCGAAACCGTCAGCCGCACGCTGTCGGCCTTTAACGAGATCGGCCTGATCACCGTCGACCAGCGCACCATCGGCATCAAGGATCCGGAAGCACTCAAGACCTTGCGCCGCCTGCCGCCCTCGCGTTCGCGCGCCAAGCAGAACGCCAAGCACAAGGCGGATGCCGAATCCTCGGGCGACGGCCAGGTGCTGGCCACGGCCTGAATGCCGACCCGGGCGAAAAAAAGCGGCTCCAGGGTGGAGCCAGCTTTGTCATATGTGAATGTAATGCTCGTCAGTCGCGCGTCAGCACGCCATCGCTGACCCGAACCTGCTCGCCGACGCGGAAGCCCGGATCGTTGTCGTAACGGATCGACTGGGTTGCGCCGTTCTCGTAGCGCACCACCACCTCGTAGCGCGGCGCGCGTGCGTTGCGCTCGATGCTGCGCCCGGCGAGCGCGCCGCCGACCGCGCCGGCCACGGTGGCCGCCGTGCGGCCGCTGCCGCTGCCGACCTGGTTGCCCAGCAAGCCGCCGACCGCGGCGCCGCCCAGCGTACCGGCGGCGCCGGCTTCACCCTGGAGAACATTCACCGCTTCCACCGTCGCGCAGTTGGTGCAGTAGCGCGCCACCTGCTGGCTGTCCCCGGTACGGCGATCGTCGCGACGATCATCGCGGCGGTCGTCGAGGCGGTCCCCACGGACGCGTCCGCCCGCCAGCAGCGGCTGGCCCAGGGTCGCCGTCGAGTAGCGGCCGTTGGCGCGGATGGTCGCGGTCACGGAAGCGTCCGGCGCGATATTGTCGTCGCGGCGAATCGTGTACAGGCCGGCATATTCCCCCGGCCGCACTTCGGGCAGCGTGAAGATCCCGCGCGTGCCGGCGATCTGGATGTCGACCTTGGCGCCCGGCGTGCCGATCACGGTGAATTTCAGCTCGCGGCCGGGGCCGAGGTCGTCGCTGCCACGCACGTCGAAGGTCTGGACCCGCGGCGTCCCTGCCATCTCGCGGTCGTCCGCCCCCACGCGTTCGGGAACCCGCACGATGGTCGCGGCCAGGGCCTGGGTCTTGACCATGCCGTTCACGCGCAGGTTGGCGGTCACTGAGCTGTCCGGACGGATGCGGTCGTGCCTGCCGATCGTGTAGGTGCCCTGGTAGGTGCCGGGGCGGGTTTCGGTCAGGTTCAGGTTGCGGGTGGCGCCGTCGATGCGCACGCTGGCGTTGCCGCCCGGCGTGCCGTACACCTCGAAGTTCAGCTCGGCACCCGGTTCGATGCGCCGCAATTCGTTGACGTGGAAGCCCTCGATGCGCGGCTCCATTGCGCGGGCGCGCGGATGATCCTGGGCCTGCACGGGAACCGGCACGGTCGCCGTGAAGAGAGGGAGCGCGGCAACCACTGCCGCGGCGAGCGTCTGTCGGGTTGTTGCCATGGTGTCCTCCTGCGAAGCGTCATTATCAATGTGACCAGCTTACGCCGCGGAACGGAATGGCTCGGTGCGCTAACGTACGCTGTGCACGGCCTCGCCTGAGCTCACCCAGACCCGTTCGTCCGGTGCGGGCCGTAGCGCATGCCCGCCCGTAAATGCGCCGAAGGACGGCAGGATCATGCGCCGCGGTCCGGCGATGAAACAGGGCAGGCGCAGCGCGTCGAAGCGCGTCGCCAGCACGTACACCGGATGCACGTGGCCGGCCAGCACGTAGCCGGGCGCGTCGACGTCGGGATGGTGGCAGAAGGAAAACGGCCCGACCGTGTACGGTTCGTCGACCAGGTCGATGCCGAGCTGCGCGGCCGGATCGCCGGCATGCTTGTCGTGGTTGCCCCGCACCAGGGTGAGGATGAGCTCGCAGTTCTTCCTGCGCCAGGCCAGCATCGCGGCCTGGGTGCCGGCCGCGTGGGCCGCGCGCGCGTGCAGGAAGTCGCCCAGGAACAGCAGGTGCTGCGCGCCGGTCAGCAGTATCAGCTCGTCGAGCGCGTCCAGGTTTTCGCTGGTCGTCCCTTTCGGCACCGGAATGCCCCAGGAGCGGAAGGCCGCCGCCTTGCCGAAGTGGATGTCGGCGATCACGAGCATGCGCTCGCGCGGCCAGAACGCGGCCTTCTGCGGCAGCAGGATCAGCCGCTCTCCTCCGAGTTCGACCATCAGCGCGCCGGGGCTCATGCCGCGGCCGCCTTTTCCAGTTCGCGCACCATGCGCGCCACGCGGTCGGACAGCTTCTCGGTCGAGACCTTCTCGCGGAAACGCTCGACCATCAGCGGGAAGCCGAATGGCGTGGCACGCTTCACTTCGCGCCAGGCGAGGCGGCGTCCGTGCAGTTCGAGCAGGGTGTCGCGCAGGCGGGTCAGCTCCAGTTCCTGTTCCAGCACTTCGCGCTCGGCCTGGGTCAGCAGCAGGTTGCCGCTGTCGTGCTTGCGAAACACCTCGAAGAACAGCGAAGACGAAGCCTGCACCTGGCGCATCGATTTGTGCTGGCCCGGATAGCCCTGGAATATCAGGCCCGCGATGCGCGCCACTTCGCGGAAGCGCTGACGCGACAGCTGGGTCGCGTTCAGGGATTCGAGCACGTCTTCCAGCAGGCGTCCGGTATCGAACAGGCCGACGCCGGCACCGGTGTCCGCCGCGAACATGCCGTGCCAGTCCACCGGCTCCGGCGACAGCAATTCGAAACCGTAGTCGTTGACCGCCACCGAAAAGGTCGACGGCATCACGCGCCCGACGCGGAAGGCCAGCAACGAGGCCAGCCCGGTGTGCACCGAGCGCCCGGCAAAGGGATACACGAACAGGTGAAAACCTTCCCTGCTCTTCATGCTCTCGACCACCAGCACGTCGCTGCTGGGCAGGGCCGACCAGCGTTCCTGGATCTCCAGCAGCGGTCGCAACGCCTGCATTTCCGGGCCTTCGTAGCTGCCCTCGGCGGCCAGGCGCAGCTCTTCCAGCGCGGCGTGGGCCAGCTCGGAACTGAGCGGCATCTTGGTGCCGTTCCAGCGGCTGATCGCGCCCTTGGTACTGCTGCTGCGCTTCACGTAGGCGGTCATCTCGTGCACCCGCACCAGCTCCAGGATGCGGCCGCTGAACAGGAAGTGGTCGCCCGGCTTCAGGCGCCCGATGAAGGATTCCTCGACGCTGCCGATGCGCCCGCCGCTCATGTACTTTACCTGCATCTGCGCGTCCGAGACGATGGTGCCGATGCTCATCCGGTGGCGGCGCCCGATGGTGGCGTCGGGCACGCGGTAGACGCCCTCCTCGTCCGGCAGCACGCGCCGGTACTCGGGATACACCGACAGGCTCTGGCCGCCGTGGGCAACGAAGTCCAGCGCCCACTGCCATTCCTCTTTGGTCAGCTTGCGGTAGGACCAGGCGCTCCGGACTTCCTCGTACAGCTCGTCGCTGCGAAAGCCTCCGCCCAGCGCCACCGTCACTAGGTGCTGCACCAGCACGTCGAAAGGCTTGTTGGGCACCTGCCTGGCCTCGATGCGGCGGCTGGCGACGGCACGCTTGGCGCCGGCCGCTTCCAGCAGCTCCAGGCTGTTGGTCGGCACCAGGGTCACGCGCGAGATCCGTCCCGGCGCGTGGCCGCTGCGCCCGGCCCGTTGCAGCAGGCGCGCAATGCCCTTGGCGCTGCCGACCTGCAGCACGCGCTCGACCGGCAGGAAGTCCACGCCCAGGTCCAGGCTGGCGGTGCAGACCACGGCCTTCAGCTCGCCGCGTTTGAGGCCGCCTTCGACCCACTCCCGCGCCTCGCGGTCGAGCGAGCCGTGGTGCAGCGCCACCACGCCGGCCCAGTCGGGGCGCGCCTCGATCAGGTTCTGGTACCAGATCTCGGACTGCGAGCGGGTATTGGTGAAGACCAGCGTGGCCTCGTGCTTGTCGATCTCGTCGATGACCGGCTGCAGCATCTGCAGGCCCAGGTGGCCGCCCCAGGGAAAGCGCGAGACATTTTCCGGGATCAGCGAGTCGACGACGATCTGCTTTTTCAGGTCGCCTTCGACCAGAACACCTGCGGATTCTTCCGCATCGGTCCCGAGCAGCACGTGGCGTGCCTCCTGCAGGTTGCCCATGGTCGCCGACAGTCCCCACACGACGAGTTGCGGATTCCAGCGCCGCAACCGCGCCAGGGCGAGCTGTACCTGCACCCCGCGCTTGCTGCCCATCAGTTCGTGCCACTCGTCGATGATGACCATGTCGAGGTGCTTGAACTGGTCGCGCGCGGCCGCGTGCGAGAGCAGCAGCGACAGCGATTCCGGCGTCGTGATCAGCGCGCCGGGCAGGCTTTTGGACTGGCGCGCGCGCTCGGCGGAGCCGGTGTCGCCGGTGCGCGCGCCGAGGGTCCAGGCGCCGATCGCTTCCGGACTCGCGACGCCCAGTTCCGCTGCCGAGACTTCCAATGAACGCTGGGTGTCGGCCGCCAGCGCGCGCATCGGCGTGATCCACAGTACGCGCAGGCCGGTGCGGTCCCTGCGCGATCTGTTTGCGCCGCGCAGCATCGCCGCGAACCACACCGCGTAGGTCTTGCCGGCGCCCGTGTTCGCGTGCAGCAAGCCGGACTGCCCGGCCAGCGCGGCCTTCCACACGGCGCGCTGGAACGGAAACACCTTCCAGCCGCGCGCCGCGAACCAGGCATCGATGGCCTGCTCTGCCAGCGACTTGCTCATGGCCCCGTAGCCTGCAACAGGCCTTTTAGCGTATCCAGCGTATCCGCCTCCTCGACCGGCTTGTCGTCGCGCCGGCGCAAAATGCGCGGGAAGCGCACCGCGATGCCGGCCTTGTGGCGCGGCGACAGTGCGATGCCCTCGAAGCCCAGCTCGAACACCATGGTCGGTTTGACGGAGCGCACCGGGCCGAACTTCTCGACCGTCGTCTTGCGGATGGTGGCGTCGACCTGGCGGATCTCGGCATCGGTCAGGCCCGAATAGGCTTTCGCGAAGGGCACCAGGCGGCGCCGTTCTCCCTCGCCGTCCCACACGGCGAAGGTGTAGTCGGTGTACAGCGACGCGCGGCGGCCGCTGCCCGGCTGGGCGTAGATCAGCACGGCATCGACCGCGTAGGGGTCAATCTTCCACTTCCACCAGGTGCCGACATCCTTGGTGCGGCCCACGCCGTACCGGGCATTCCTCGCCTTGAGCATCATGCCCTCCACGCCGCGCGCGCGCGACTCGGCGCGCAGCGCACCGAGGTCGTCCCAGGTGTCGGCCGTCACCAGCGGCGAGATGCGCAGCTGCGGCTTGGCCACGCCCGTCACCAGGGTCTCCAGCAAGGCGCGCCGCTCATGCTGCGGCAGGCCGCGCAGGTCGACGCCGTCCAGTTCCAGCAGGTCGTAGGCCAGCAGCACCGCCGGCAACTCGGCCAGCAATTTGGCGCTCAGGGTCTTGCGGCCGATGCGCTTCTGGAGGTCGGCGAAGGGCGCCGGCGCATCTCCCGTGGTCCAGATCAGCACCTCGCCGTCGACCACCGTCCCTTCCGGTAGGCTCAATGCGCCCAGCTCGGGAAAGCGCTCGGTAATCAAATCCTCGCCGCGCGACCACAGGTAGTTCTGGCCCCCGCGCCGCACCAGCTGGGCGCGGATGCCGTCGTATTTCCACTCGACCTGCCAGTCGGACAGCATCCCGAGATCCGCCGGGTCGCCCTGCAGTTGATGCGCCAGGAAGAAGGGGTAAGGCTGCCCACCGCGCAGCTTGTGCTCGTCCTCGGACTGGGCCGCGATCAGTTGCAGGAAGCCGGCCCCCGTCGGGCTTACGCGGCCGTCCGTCCAGCCCATCAGGCGCTGGGCGATCAGCTTGGCGTCGACCGCGGCGATGGCCGCCAGCGCGCGCGTCACCAGCAGTTTCGACACCCCGACCCGGAAACCGCCGCCGATCAGTTTCACGAACAGGAAGCGTTCGCGCCAGGTCAGCTCGTCCCAGTACTCGAACAGCCTGTCGCGGATGGTGGCCGGGTCGGCGCCGCGCAAGGGGCCGATGCGCTCTTCCATCCATACGGCCAGGCCGACATCGCTGTGGCGCTTCGGCGCCGGCAGGATGTGGGCGATGGTCTCGGCCATGTCGCCCACCGCCGCGTGACATTCCTCGAACAGCCACTCGTCCAGGCCGGCGTATTCGATCGCCGCTTCGCGCAGCACCCTGGTCGGCACCGCCTGGCGCGGCTTGCCGCCGGCCAGGAAGTACACGGCCCAGGCGGCGTTGTCGGGAGACGCATGCTCGAAATAGTTCTGCAGCGCCTCGAGCTTGCGGTTGGTGGCGGTGGTTTCGTCGAGTTCGGCGTAGAGCTGGGCGAATTCACGCATCCTTCGCCTCCGCTTTTTTTGCCTCCCCCTCCTCCGGCGCGGCCGAGCCGGTCGCCTCATCGTTCGATGACGCGACGTCAGTCGCCTCATCGTCGCCATACTCGGTGTCGAAGGCTTTCGCGTCCAGTCCGATCTGGCACAGCCAGCGCACCATCACCGGAATCGAGCCGTGCGTGACCACCACCTGCTGGGCGCCGGTCGCTTCGATCGCACCGAGCAGCCCGGGCCAGTCGGCATGGTCCGACAGCACGAAGCCGCGGTCGACGCCGCGCCGCCGCCGCGCACCGCGCAGCAGCATCCAGCCGCTGGCGAAGGCGTCGCTGTAATCGCCGAAGCGGCGGGTCCAGGTCGAGCCGGCCGCCGAGGGCGGCGCCAGCACCAGGGCGCGCTTCATCTCGTCCTTGCCGGTCTCGCTGACCAGCTGCGTCGGCGGCAGTGCGACGCCGCCCTCGCGGTAGACGCGGTTCAGCGGTTCGACCGCGCCGTGGCAGACGATCGGACCGATCGAGGTATCCAGGCCGGACAGCACGCGCTGGGCCTTGCCGAAGGCGTAGGCGTACAGCACGCTGGTGCGGCCTTCGTCGGCGTTGCGGCGCCACCAGCGGTTGATCTCGTCGAACACTTCCTGCTGCGGATCCCAGCGATAGATCGGCAGGCCGAAGGTGGATTCGGTAATGAAGGTATGGCAGCGTACCGGCTCGAAGGGCGCGCAGGTCTTGTCGGGTTCGACCTTGTAGTCGCCCGAGGCGACCCAGACTTCTCCGCCATATTCCATCCGCACCTGGGCCGACCCCAGCACGTGGCCGGCCGGGTGCAGCGAGATGGCGACGCCCTTGTGCACCACGCGTTCGCCGTAGGCCACGCCATCGATGGCGATGTCGGCGCCGAGACGCGATTTCAGGATGCCGACGCTCGCATCCGAGGCAAGATAGTGCCGGTGGCCCCAGCGCGCGTGGTCGCCGTGGGCATGGGTGATGACGGCCCGCTCCACCGGCCGCCAGGGGTCGATGTAGAAATCACCGGGGACGCAGTACAGGCCCTCCTTGCGCACGACAACCATGTCACCCATATCGCTCCTTAATCGACGTGCTCGACGAACTCCTTCAGGAAGGAGCGCTGTTCGCCGTCGGGGAAGTCGATGCAGACCTGGTCGCCGGCGCTGGAGGTCACCACGCCCTCGCCATACTTCGGCACCTTCACGCGCGCGCCCGGCTCGAAGATAGACGCAGGATCGGGCTCCGGTTCCGGCGCGCGGTCGAACTCGTCGTCGCGGATCTCGATGTCTTCCGTCAGCACCGCCGCCGGCGGGTTCAGGCAGTTGTCGCAGCGGCAGCACTTCTCGAAGCCCTCGACCTCGTCGCCGAAGTAATCCAGCAGCAGCTTCCAGCGGCAAAAGCCGCTGACCGCATAGCTGACCATCTGCTCCAGCGCTTCCTTGTCGTGTTCCTGCTTCTGACGGTACACCGCGGCCATCGCCTCGAACAGGCTGCCCTTCGGTGCCTGGGCCGTCACGTTGAAGGCCAGCTTGCGCGACTGGCGCAGCAGCTTCGCATCCTTCAGCAGCTTCAGGCAGACTTTCAAATGCGGGCCGGCCAGCTCGCCGGCGACGTCCTCGACGCGCTCGGGCGTGGCGGTCTCATTTTCCGCCAGCGTGCGCACGGCGTCGTAGACGGCGCGGATCTCGTCCGCGGTCGGGTAGTGCTTCACCAGGAAGAACTGCTGTACCCGCTTGTCGTCCTGCAGGAACAGCAGCGTGCATTCGGCATCCTTGCCGTCGCGGCCGGCACGCCCGGACTCCTGGTAATAGGCTTCCAGGTTGGCGGGGATCTGCAGGTGGATCACGAAGCGCGTGTCCGGCTTGTCGATGCCCATGCCGAAGGCGTTCGTGGCGACCATCACGCGCCGTTCGTCGTTCATGAACAGGTCCTGGTTGGCCTTGCGCTCGCTCGATGCCAGCTTGCCGTGGTAGATGGTGACCGATTCGCCCTGCTCCTCCAGCACCTGGTACATCTCTTCGGCCATCTTGACGGTGGCGGCGTAGACGATGCCCTTGCCTTCGGTCTCGCTTACCAGGCGCAGCGCCTCCTGCAGCTTTTCGTCCGGGTTGGTCACCTGGATCACGCTGTACTGCAGGTTCGGGCGGTACACGCCGGTATTGATGACGTTCATCCGCGGGCGGTTGAGCTGGCGGCCGATGTCGTCGACCACGTCCTCGGTGGCGGTGGCGGTCAATGCCAGCACCGGCGGACGCCCCAGCGCCTCGATCGCGCCGGCCATCTCGAGGTAGGCCGGGCGGAAGTCGTGCCCCCATTGCGAGATGCAGTGGGCTTCGTCGACCACCACCAGGGCGATCTTCACTTGCTTCAGCACCTCGACGAACTCCGCCATCACCAGGCGCTCTGGGGTGCAGAACACGATCTCGCAGCGGTTTTCCGCGATCGCGGCGAGGGCCTCGCGCTCTTCTTCCGCAGACAGGCTGCTGTTGACCTGCACGGCGCGGATCCCCATCTCGCCCAGCTTCTCGAGCTGGTCCTTCATGAGAGAGATGAGCGGAGATACGACGACCGTCATCCCTTCGAGGATGCGGGCGGGGATCTGGTAGCACAGCGATTTACCGCTGCCGGTGGGCATGATCGCCAGCGTGTCCTTGCCGTCGAGGACGCTGTCGATCACGCGTTGCTGGCCGTCGCGCAGCTGCTGGATGCCGAAGACGGTATTCAGCAGGCGGCGGATGGTGTTGCGGCGTACCGCAAGCAGGCCTTTGTGCAGGAGTTTGGGTTCGTGTCGGGTCATGATGGCCCAACTGTACTGTTGGACGAACTGGACCGCCATAGGACGCAACCTACAGTTACCGTAGGAGCCCCACTGGCCTTTTCCACCAGCGGTCAGACAGGTTCGCAAGGTCAATTCCTACAACGCGGCGGATTCCCCGCCGATAGTTGCCAAACAGCAGCCGACTTATCATGGAACCATCATCTCACAACCGGCACTTCTCTGGAGGTTCATCATGATTCGCATCTTTCCCGCCACCTGGACCGCACTTCACGCTGGCCTGATCACCATCGCGACCTGGCTGCTGGTCGAGACCGATGCCCTGAATGGCATGGCGCCGATGTTCTTCCACTGATCGATGCGACAGACCTCGCAGTCCCGCATCCTCAACCTGGCGTGCCGATGGCATGCTCCAGCGACGCTACCTTGAGCTGAAGCTCAGCGGTCGGCGCGCTTTCCCTCGTCCCTTCCTCCAGTCTTTCAGACATAGACATCCCTCGAATTCGCGTAGCGATTCAGACGCGATTCCTGCGCCCAGAACACGATCAGGATAATCCAGCCGATCAGCGGAACGAAGTACAGCAGCTGCCACCATCCACTGCGGTCGGTATCGTGAAGGCGCCGGGTGGCCACGGCTAGCGAAGGCAGCAAGGTCGCGATATTGAATCCCAGCTGCAGCGCATTGCTGAACACCCCGCAGAAGAGCGACGCCAGGCACAGGAAAAGGAAGAACCACCAGTATTCCGAACGGGATGCCGTTCCTTCGAAAGTGGCGTATTTGCTGAAGCAGGTCTTGATCGATTCGAGAAACGTCATGGGATCCCCTGTTGACAGGCCGGCGGCCACCGTGGCCACCGGCAATCCCTATCGTACAGGGAATTTCCACCAAGAAATCTCTCGAACTTCCACGATGGTGGAGATAACTCAGGCCGCTTCGACCGCCACCGGCATGCGGATCAGGTAGTCGAAGGCGGCCAGTGCGCACTTGGCGCCATCGCCCGCCGCGATCACGATCTGCTTGAACGGCGTGGTGGTGGCGTCGCCGCCGGCGAACACGCCCGGGATGTTGGTGCGGCCGTGGGCATCGACCACGATCTCGCCGAAGCGCGACAGTTCCACGCTGCCCTTCAGCCATTCGGTGTTCGGTACCAGGCCGATCTGCACGAACACGCCTTCCAGTTCGACGTGGCGGTCTTCGCCGGACACGCGGTCCTTGAAGCTGATCCCGTTGACCTTCTTGCCATCGCCAGTGATCTCGGTGGTCTGGGCATTCACGTGGACGGTGACGTTCGGCAGGCTGTTCAGCTTGTTGACCAGCACCGCGTCCGCCTTCAACTGGTTGGCGAACTCGATCAGGGTCACGTGCTGGACGATGCCGGCCAGGTCGATCGCCGCTTCCACGCCCGAGTTGCCGCCACCGATCACGGCCACGCGCTTGCCCTTGTACAGCGGACCGTCGCAGTGCGGGCAGTAGTTCACGCCGGCGTTCTTGTATTCCTGCTCGCCCGGCACGTTGACGTTCCTCCAGCGCGCACCGGTCGACAGGATCACGGTGCTCGACTTCAGCGAGCCGCCGTTGGCGAAGCGCACCTCGACCAGCTCGCCCGGCGCCGACGGCGCGATCAGCTGCGCGGCTTCCTGCTGGGTCATGATGTCGACGCCGTAATGGCGCACCTGGGCTTCCAGCGCGGCCGAGAACTTCGGGCCGTCGGTTTCCAGCACCGAGATGTAGTTTTCGATCGACATCGTGTCGTTTACCTGGCCGCCCATGCGTCCGGTGGCGATGCCGGTGCGGATGCCTTTACGGGCCGCATACACGGCCGCTGCCGAGCCGGCCGGGCCGCCGCCGACGATCAGCACGTCGTACGGCTCCTTCGCATTCAGCTTGGCGGCGTCGCGCTCGCCGGCGCCCTTGTCCAGTTTGGCGACGATCTCTTCGATCATCATGCGGCCGGAACCGAACATCTCGCCGTTCAGGAACACCATCGGCACCGCCATCACCTGACGCTCCTCGACTTCCTTCTGGAAAGCGCCGCCTTCGATCACGGTGGTCTTGATGCGCGGGTTCAGGATCGCCATCAGGCTGAGTGCCTGCACCACGTCCGGGCAGTTATGGCAGGTCAGCGACATGTAGACGTCGAACTCGTAGTCGCCGTCGAGCGTCTTGATGGTGTCGATGACGTCCTGCTCGACCTTCGGCGGGTGGCCGCCGGTCCACAGCAGGGCCAGCACCAGCGAGGTGAATTCATGGCCCAGCGGCAGGCCGGCGAAGCGCAGGCTGGTGTCGCTGCCGGTGCGCTTCAGGCTGAACGACGGCTTGCGGGCGTCGTTGCCGTCGGTACGCAGGGTGATCTTGTCGCTGCGCAGGCCCTGGATGGTCTGCAGCAGGTCGAGCATCTGCTTCGAGGTCTCGCTGTCGTCGAGCGACGCCACCAGTTCGAACGGCTGCTGGACGCGCTGCAGGTAGGCGCCCAGTTGGGTCTTCAGGTCATTGTCGAGTACGCTCATGGTCTTTTCCTTTTCTTCAGTCGTGTTCAGGCCGATGCGACGCACATGCGGACGCATCCAATAATCAAAGTCGTAAATCTGGACCGGCAGATCGACCAGTTTGATCGCCTGTCTTTCAGGGCAGGCCCATCGCGGACGGGCTGCTTATCAGGAGGGGGTAGGAAACCGCCGCCCCTCGCGGACGGTCTCCGGGTAATGCTGGTACGACGTGGGCACGTTGTGCCCACCCTACCTAAATCGATTAGATCTTGCCGACCAGGTCCAGCGACGGCTTCAGGGTTTCGGCGCCTTCGCTCCACTTGGCCGGGCAGACTTCGCCCGGGTGCGAGGCGACGTACTGGGCAGCCTTAACCTTGCGCATCAGTTCCGATGCGTCGCGGCCGATGCCGTTGTCGTGCACCTCCATGACCTTAATCTGGCCTTCCGGATTGATGACGAAGGTACCGCGCAGGGCCATGCCTTCTTCTTCGATCATGACTTCGAAGTTGCGCGCCAGGGTACCGGTCGGGTCGCCGATCAGCGGGTAGTTCACTTTCTTGATGGCTTCCGAGGTGTCGTGCCATGCCTTGTGGGCAAAGTGGCTGTCGGTCGACACGCCGTAGACTTTCACGCCCATCTTCGCGAATTCCGGCTGGAAAGCAGCCAGGTCTTCCAGTTCGGTCGGGCAGACGAAGGTGAAGTCCGCCGGGTAGAACATCAGGACCGACCAGGTGCCTTTGAAGTCGGCTTCGGTCAGGTCGACGAACTTGCCGTCATGGAAAGCGGTTGCCTTGAACGGTTTGATCTCGGTGTTGATGATGGACATGAAAACTCCTCTTTCGGGGTTAAAAAAACGTTAGGTGCGTACTATACCGCGCACACTCTTGAATGTGAAATTAATTGAACGGATTTCTCTAATTGATTTTAGCTATCGGGAATCAGGCGGACATGGCCGTAGCCGGCACCGTCGCCTCGCTGCACGGCAGCAGCAAACTGAAGGTGGCGCCCTGCCCCGGCGTGCTCTGCACAGTGAGCTCGCCGCCGTGCGACACGGCCAGCTGGCGCGAGATGTACAGCCCCAGGCCGAGACCCTTCGGCTCGCCGGCCTTGGCGCCGCGTTCGTAGGGCTCGAAGATGCGGTCGATGTAGTCGGGGGCGATGCCCTTGCCGTGGTCACGCACGTCGATGCGCACATTGCAGCCGATCTCTTGCACGCTGACCTCGACCAGGCCGCCGCCGCCGTAGCGCAGCGCATTCGTCAGCAGGTTGACGATCACCTGCTCGATGCGGAACTCGTCCCACCAGCCTTCCACGGGGCCGTGGCCGGCCAGTTGCAGGGTCGCGTTGGCCGCGGCGGCCTGCAGGGACAGGTCGTTGACGACCCGTTCCAGCAGGCCCATCAGTTCGACCTTGCCCGGCCGGATCGACAGCGTCCCGCTCTTCATGCGCGAGACGTCCAGCATGTCGTCGATCAGGCGGATCATTGCCTTGATCTGGCGCTCGTCGCGCTTGATCATGTTGCCCACCTGCTCGGGATCGAAGGCAGGCAGGTTGCCGCGCTTGAGCTGCAGGCTGCGCATCTGCGTTTCCAGGAACAGCGTGTTGAGCGGGGTGCGCAGTTCGTGGGCCACCAGCGACATGAAATCGTCGCGCATGCGCAGCGAGCGCTGCAGCTCTTCCTGGGTCTTGTTCAGCTCGCGCAGCAGGACGTCCTGCTCGCGCCGGCTGCGCTCCAGCGCTTCCATCTGGCGCCGCATCTCGCGGCGCTGCTGGTCGAGGGTGACGAAGACGTTGACCTTGCTGCGCACCGCGTCCGGGTCGAGCGGCTTGTGCAAAAAGTCGACCGCGCCCTGCTCGTAGCCCTTGAATGCATAGTTCAGCTCGCGCCCCGCGGCCGAGACGAACACGATCGGGATGTTGCGGGTGCGCTCCGTGCCGCGCATCAGCTCGGCCAGTTCGAAGCCGTCCATGCCCGGCATCTGGACGTCCAGGATGGCGAGCGCGAACTCGTGCTCGAGCATCAGGGTCAGCGCCTGTTCGCCGGACAAGGCCTGGAATACCTGGCGCTGGCCGTCGCGGATCAGGGCGTCCAGCGCGCGCAGGTTTTCCGGCAGGTCGTCGACGATCAGCAGTTTGCTTGGATTATTCGGGCTCATGAGTGTCTTTCTCCAGCATGGGCAGCAAGGCCCCGATGCGGGCCAGGGGCAGGATCAGGTGCGGCGAAAAACGGTCGATGGCGCTCCTGGGCATGGTGGCGACCTGGGCGTCATCGGGATCTTGGACGACGGTCAGTCCGCCGCCCGCATGGATTGCGGCCATGCCGGCGGCGCCGTCGTGGTTGGCACCGGTGAGCAGGATGCCGACCAGGCCGGGGCCGTAGGCGTCGGCGCTCGATTCCATCAGCACGTCGATGGACGGGCGCGCGAAATGTACGGGCGCTTCGCAGCTCAGCGAGAACGTCAAGTCGCGTTCCACGGACAGGTGGTAGCCGGGGCCGGCGAAATACACGGTGCCGGGCTCGATGGCTTCCTTGTCGAGCGCTTCCCTGACCGGCAGCGGCAAGCGCTCGGCGAACAGCGCGGCGAGGCGGCTCTCGCGGTCGGCCGGCAGGTGCAAAATACACATGACCGGCAACCGGCAGGCGGCAGGCAGCGCCGGCAGCAGCGCCCCCAGGGCCTCGACCCCGCCGGCGGACGCGCCGATCACCACCGCCTCGATGCGGCGGCCGGCAAGCAGCGCCCGCAGCCCGGCGTCATCCATGGCGGCGGACGGCATCATGCGCCCACCTTGCGGAAGATGCGCTCGCGCCTGGCGAGCGGCTCGAAACGCTGGGCATAGCTGGAAAAGTCGATGCTCTCCTTGCTGCCCAGCCCCAGGAAGCCGCGGTGCACCAGCGATTCGTGGAACAGGCCCAGCACCCGGTTCTGCAGGCGTCGGTTAAAGTAGATCATCACATTGCGGCAGCTGATGAAATGGGTTTCGGCGAACACGCTGTCGGTGGCCAGGCTGTGGTCGGCGAAGGTCACGTTTTCCACCAGCGTACGCTCGAACAGCGCCCCGCCATAGGCCGCCGTGTAATAGTCCGAGAAGGCCCGGGTGCCGCCGGCCTTCTGGTAATTCTCGGTGTACAGGCGCATGCGCTCGAGCGGCATCACGCCGCGCCGCGCCGCTTCCAGCGATTCCGGATTGATGTCGGTGGCGTAGATCAGGCTGCGCTCCAGCAAGCCCTCTTCCTGCAGCAGGATCGCCAGCGAATACACCTCTTCGCCGGTGCTGCAGCCGGCCACCCAGATCTTCAGCGAGGGATAGGTCTCTAGGTGCGGCACGACATACTCGCGCACGGCCAGGTAGTACTCGGGATCGCGGAACATTTCCGTGACCGGAATGGTCAGGAATTGCAGCAAGCGGGCAAAGGCGCTCGGCTCGTGCATCACCCTGGCTTGCAGCGCAGACACGGTATCGCACTCCATCGCACGCATGGCAGCCAGCACGCGGCGTTTTTGCGACGCGCCGGTGTAGTCGCGGAAGTCGTAGTTGTACTTGAGATAGACAGCTTCGACCAGCATCCGCAGTTCGATATCGATATCGCTCGGAGTATGCTTCAAATCCGCTCCATGGTCGGCATCCATACCCGCAGCAGCGAGTACAGGCGGGTCAAATCGATCGGCTTGGCGAGATAGTCGTTGGCGCCGGCGGCCAGGCACTGTTCCTGGTCATCCTTCATCGCCTTGGCGGTGATCGCGATGATCGGCAGGCGCGTGAAGCGGGGGTCCTGGCGAATCCTGCGCGTCGCCTCCAGGCCGTCCATGCCGGGCATCATGACGTCCATCAGCACCAGATCGATCGCCTCCACCTGGTCGAGCTTGGCAAGGGCTTCGAAGCCGTTGCGGCCCACCTCCACGTGCGCGCCGCGCTGCTCCAGCGCGCTGGTCAAGGCAAACACGTTGCGCACGTCGTCGTCCACCAGCAGGATGGTCCTGCCCTCGAACACCCGGTCGCGTCCGCGCACGCTCTTGAGCATGGTCTGGCGCTCCGACGACAGCTGCGCTTCCACCTTGTGCAGGAACAGCGTCACTTCGTCGAGCAGGCGTTCCGGCGAACGCGCCCCCTTGATGATAATGGAACGCGAGTATTTCAGCAGTTCCGCTTCTTCCTCGCGCGTCAGGTTGCGTCCGGTGTACACGATGACAGGCGGGAAGGAGCAGAGTTCTTCCACCGACATGCGTTGCAGCAATTCGTTGCCCTGCATGTCCGGCAGCTTCAGGTCGATGATCATGCAATCGAAAATCTGCGTGCGCAACAGGTTCAGCGCTTCTTCGCCCGAACCGACCGCCGCGATCTCGACGTCGTTGTCGGACACCAGCTGGACCACGCTGTCGCGCTGGCGCTCGTCGTCCTCGACCAGCAGCACCCGCTTCACCTTCTGCGAAGACTTGTCCTTCAGCTTGCGGAATACTTCCTCCAGCTGCTCCCGGGAGGTCGGCTTCAGCGCGTAGCCGATCGCGCCCAGGTGCAGCGCTTCGCCGCCGTTTTCCTGGCTCGACACCACGTGCACCGGAATGTGGCGGGTGGACGGGTTGTCCTTCAGCTGCTGCAGCACCGACAGGCCGGAACGGTCCGGCAGGCGCATGTCGAGCAGGATCGCGTCCGGCTTCTCGCCGGTGGCCAGCTCCAGGCCCTCCGCCGCGGTCAGCGCGACCAGGCAGCGGAAGTCCATGTCGTGCGCCAGGCCATAAAGGATGCGCGCGAATTCCGGCTCGTCCTCGATCACCAGCGCGGTGCGGCGGCCGGACGCCGGCTCGGCGCGGTCATCGTCGAAGCGCGGAGCGGCCGGAAGGTCGGCGGCGGCCAGGGCCACGGCTGGCGCCGGTGCCTCTGCCTGCGCCGGCTTGGCCGCATGCACCAGCTGGGGCGCCGGCGGCGTCGCGGCGACGGCGCCGTCGCGGGGCAGGCTGAGCATGAAGGTGCTGCCTTCGCCGAGCGTACTCGCCACGGTCAGCGTGCCGCCCAGCAGGTTCGTCAGGTCGCGCGAGATCGACAGGCCCAGGCCGGTGCCGCCGTACTTGCGCGCGGTCGAGCCGTCGGCCTGGTGGAAGGCGTCGAAGATCTTGTCCTGCTGCTCGGGCGCGATGCCGATGCCCGAATCCTGCACCTCGAACTGCACCCAGCCGTCGGCGTTCGCGCTGACCGTCAGGCTGACGCGGCCGGCATCGGTGAACTTGACCGCGTTCGACAACAGGTTCTTCAGGATCTGCTCGAGGCGCTGGCGGTCGGTGTGGATCGACACCGGCACGCCCGGCTCGACCGTCAGCGCGAATTCCAGGTGCTTCTGCTGCGCCAGCGGCTCGAAGCTGCGCGCCAGGCCCTCGATCACGCGGCGCAGCGGCAGCTCTTCCGGCACCAGTTCCAGCTTGCCGGCCTCGACCTTCGAAATATCGAGGATGTCGTTGATCAGGTTCAGCAGGTCGTTGCCGGCCGAGTAGATGGTCTGGGCAAAGCGCACCTGCTCTTCGTTCAGGTTGCCGGCCGCGTTGTCCGACAGCAGCTTGGCCAGGATCAGCGAGCTGTTCAGCGGCGTCCTGAGCTCGTGCGACATGTTCGCCAGGAATTCCGACTTGTAGCGGCTGGCGCGCTCCAGCTCCAGCGCACGCTCGCGCAGCTGGTCCTGGGCCGTGCTCAGGGCCGTATTCTTCAGGTCGAGGTTGGCGGCCTGCTCGGACAGCTGCTCGTTGGTCTGCTCCAGCTCGGCCTGCTGGTTTTCCAGCGCCGTCTGCGATTCCTCGAGCGCGCGCGACTGCTCTTCCAGTTCCTCGTTGGCGGTGCGCAGTTCTTCCTGCTGGACCTGGAGCTCCTCGTTCAGGGCCTGCTGCTCTTCCAGCGCCAGTTGCAGGCGCTGGCGGTAGACCACCGAGGCCACCGAAGCCCCGACCGCCGGGCCGATCAAGGCCATGAATTCGGTGTCGCGCTCGCGCACGCCGTGCAGGAAGCCGATCTCGATCACGCCCTTGATCTTGCCGTGGTTCGAGATCGGCGCGATCAGGAGTTCGCGCGGCGCGGTCTCGCCCAGTCCCGAGCCGACCTTGATGTAGTCGGACGGCAGCTCGCGCAGGGTCAGGATGCGGCCCTGGTTGGCGGCCTGCGCGGCCAGCGACCCCTTGGGCTGGATCACCCTGGCGTGCTGGTCCTGGTGCGAGAAGCCATACGCGCCGATGCGGGTCAGCACGCCATCGTCGCTGCGCACGTACATCGCGGCCACGACACCGCCCAGGTAAGGCGTCACGTAGTCCAGCACGGCCGCGGCCAGCGGTTCGAGCTCGTGCAGGTTGGTGCTCTTCGTTGCGAGCTCGGCCTGGCCGGTGCGCAGCCAGTCCTGGTGACGCAACTGGGCATTGTGCTCGGCCTCGTGCGCCAGGATCTCGCCGTACGAATTGGAGAGGCCCAGCAGTTCGCGGCGGCCGAACAGGGCCAGCAGGCCCGCCACGACCAGGCTGAACAGCAGGAAGGCGGCGACCGACCAGCCGATCACGGTGCGCGAGGAGCTGTTTCTCTGCTGCAGCAGGTTTTCCTCGGATTCCACGAAGCGCGCGAACTGGCGCCGCATTTCGTCGGTCAGGATCCGGCCGCGTCCGCTCTTGACGAATTCGGTGACGTCCCGCCCGTTATTGCGGCGCGCGATCGCCTCCTCGGCGAAGATTTCCCATTCCTTTTCGGCGGCGCGGATCCGCCTGACACGGTCCAGCTGTGCCGGATTGTCGTCCACCATCCGCGCCAGCGTGTTGAGTTCGCCATCGATCTTCTGCTTGGCATCCAGGTAAGGCGCCATGAAATCCTTGTCCCCGGACAGCAGGAAACCGCGCATGCCGGCTTCCATGTCCGCCGACATGCGGCTGACTTCGTTGGCGCGTCCGATCGCGCGCTCGGAATGTTCGACCCAGTTGAGCACATTGATCAGGTAGGCAATGATGCCGACGAAGACCAGTGCGCTCAGCACCCCCATGCCCAGCGGCATGGCGACATTGCGGGACAGGATGCGTCGGAACTGGCTGCTGTCGATACTCGATCCAGTCATGCTTGATGGCTACTCTTAAGAAAAAAATATCCTAAGTGTAACGCAAATGCAAAATTCCGCCTGTTCCCTTGAACATGCGGTTTGCATATTTCCACTGCTGTTGACGGCAGGTTCCAGGTAGTTAAGGCAAATACTCGGCCAGATAAGGCGCGGTGCGGCTGGCGCGGCTGGCCGCGACCCGCGCCGGCGGACCGGCCGCCACCACCGTGCCGCCGGCCTCTCCGGCGCCGGGCCCGATGTCGACCACCCAGTCGCAGGCGGCGGCCACGCGCATCGTGTGCTCGACCATGATGACGGTGTTGCCGGCATCGACCAGCCGGTTCAGCTGCGCCACCAGGCGGTCGGTGTCGAGCGGATGCAGGCCGGTGGTCGGCTCGTCCAGCACGTACAGGGCGCCGCCGCGGGTGGCGCGCTGCAATTCCGTCGCCAGCTTGATCCGTTGGGCCTCGCCGCCCGACAGCTCGGTCGCGCTCTGTCCCAGGCGCAGGTAGCCCAGACCGACCTCGCGCAGCACCTGCAGCGGCCGCGCCACCGCGTCCTGGTCTTCGAAGAAGGCGTGGGCTTCGTCGACCGTCATGCCCAGCACGTCGGCGATGTTGCGTTCCTTATACCTGATCTTCAGGGTATCGGCGTTGTAGCGCGCGCCCTCGCAGGTCGGGCACGGCGCGTACACGCTGGGCAGGAACAGCAGCTCGACCATCACGAAACCCTCGCCCGCGCAGTGCTCGCAGCGGCCCTTGGCGACGTTGAACGAGAAGCGCCCGGCATCGTAGCGGTGCTTCTTCGCGGCCGGGGTGGCGGCGAACAGCTTGCGCACCTGGTCGAACAGCCCCGTGTAGGTGGCCAGATTCGAGCGCGGCGTGCGCCCGATCGGCTTCTGGTCGACCCGCACCAGGCGCTTCACGCCGTCCATGCCCGCGGCGATGCGGCCGATGGTTTCCACTTTCTGCTCCTGCTCGAGGCCCGGCTCCTGCTCCGCCTCCTCTTCCTGGCCGCCCTGGCCCAGCGCTTGCGTCACCAGGTCGACCAGCACCTGGCTTACCAGGGTCGACTTGCCGGAACCGGACACGCCGGTCACGCAGCTCATCACGCCGAGCGGAAACTCGGCCTTCAATTCGTGCAGGTTGTTGCGGGTGACGCCTTCGAGCTTCAGCCAGCCGCTCGGCTCGCGCAGCGTGCGCGCTTGCGGCTTGACGTCGCCGAATAGGTAGCGCCGCGTGTGCGAACGCTCGACTTTTTCAAGACCCTCGGGCGGGCCGCTGTACAGGATCTCGCCGCCGCCCTCGCCCGCCTGCGGGCCGACGTCGACGATCCAGTCGGCGTGCCGGATCACGTCCAGCGCGTGCTCGACCACGAACAGGGAGTTGCCCGCCGCCTTCAATTGCGCCAGCGCCGCCAGCAGCGCTTCGGTGTCGGCCGGATGCAGGCCGGCCGAGGGCTCGTCCAGCACATACACCACGCCGAACAGGCTGGAACGCACCTGGGTCGCCAGGCGCAGGCGCTGCAATTCTCCCGGCGACAGGGTCGGCGTGCTGCGCTCCAGCGCCAGGTAGCCCAGTCCCAGGTCGAGCAGCACCCCGAGCCGGGCACACAGGTCGGCGGCGATGCGCCGGGTGACGATCAGCTGTTCCGGGTGCTTGGCGGCGGTGGCGTTTTCCGGCACCTCGCCCTTCGCATAGGGCTTGAGGATCTGCGCCAGCCGTTCGAGCGGCAGGCGCGACAGTTCGGTGATGTCCATGCCAGCGAAGCTCACGGACAAGGCTTCCTGGCGCAGGCGCTTGCCACGGCACAGCGGGCACTCGGTACTGACCATGTAGCGCGCCACCCGCTTCTTCATCGACGCGCTCTCGGTGTTGGCGAAGGTCTGCAGCACGTAGCGGCGCGCGCCGCTGAAGGTGCCCTGGTAGCTGGGCGTGTCCTTGCGCTTCAGGGCCTGCTTCGTCTCTTCCGGCGTGAGGCCGGCGTACACCGGCACGGTCGGGGTCTCGTCGGTGAACAGGATCCAGTCGCGGTCCTTCTTCGGCAGTTCGCGCCAGGGCGTATCGACGTCGTAGCCCATGGTAACGAGGATGTCGCGCAGGTTCTGGCCGTGCCAGGCCGGCGGCCAGGCCGCCACCGCGCGCTCGCGGATGCTCAGGGAATCATCGGGAACCATCGACGCCTCGGTGGCTTCGTAGACCCGGCCCAGGCCCGAGCACTGCGGGCAGGCGCCTTCCGCCGTGTTGGGCGAGAACGATTCGGCGTACAGCAGCGGCTGGTCGGGTGGATAGTCGCCGGCGCGCGAATACAGCATGCGCAGGGAGTTCGACAGCGTGCTGACGCTGCCGACCGAGGAGCGCGCGGTCGGCGTGCCGCGCTGCTGCTGCAGGGCCACCGCCGGCGGCAGGCCGTCGATCTCGTCGACTTCCGGCACCGGCATCTGGTGAAACAGCCGGCGCGCGTAGGGCGAGACCGATTCCAGGTAACGCCGCTGCGCCTCGGCATACAGGGTGCCGAAGGCCAGCGAGGACTTGCCCGAACCGGACACGCCCGTGAACACGACCAGCGCGTCGCGCGGCAGTTCCACGTTGACGTTCTTGAGGTTGTGCTCGCGCGCGCCGCGCACGCGCACGCGGCCGTGGTCGGCGTGGACGCCTGGGGTGCCGCGGGGTTCGCCTTCGGTCTGCTTGCGGCGCATCGGCCCTCCATGGATGACGTGGATAGCAGTATTAAAGCGTACCCGTCCGGTCAGGCGCGGTGCGCTGGCGCACGCAGTGCCCGCCTCGCTGTCATCGCCTGCGCGGGGACGGCGGTGGACGGCGGAGGGCGACCGTTCAGGGAATCAGCCGCTGCGCCCGCAGGGCCGCGAACAGGTCGAAGAAGGAATCCTCGGTCGACTGCCAGGCCGCAAAGCCCAGGCGCCGGCTGTTGGCCATGTCGGTCATGACCTCGATCGGGCGGCCGAGGTCGAGGTCGGTGTGCCAGGGCGAGGCCAGGCGGCTCAAGTCGGCCTCCTGCAGGTGATGGCGGCGCGCCATGTCGCTCCACAACTGCGCATCGTCGGCCATCGCGGCTTCGAGCGGCTGCACGGTGCCGCCGAAGCCTTCCGCCTGCACGCCGAACCAGGCCGCCAGGCGACGCCACAGCCAGCTCCAGCGGAAGTAGTCGCCGTTCGTGATATTGAATGCTTCGTTGCGCGCGGCGTCGGTATCGGCGGCCCAGCGCAACTGCCTGGCCAGCATGCGCGCATCGGTCACGTCGCACAGGCCGTTCCACTGCGCTTCCGAGCCGGGGAAGCGGAACGGGCGCCCGGTCTCCTTGCAGATCGAGGCGTACACGGCCAGCGTGGTGCCCATGTTCATGGCGTTGCCGACCGCCATGCCGATGATGCTGTGCGGGCGGTGGATGGTCCAGGTGAAGCGGTCGCGCGCGGCCGCGGCATAGACCTCGTCTTCCTGGGCATAGTAAAAATTGTCGAGCGGCAGGCGCGGTTGGGATTCGCGCAGCGGCGTGTCCGGCAGCGTGCCCGAGCTGGCATAGGCCTCGAAAGGGCCGAGGTAATGCTTCAAGCCCGTCACCAGGGCCACGTGGCGCAGCGATTTCTTTGAAGAGAGCGCATCGAGCAGGTTGCGCACCAGCAGGGCGTTGACGCGGATGTTCTCGGCCTCGGACTCCTGGCGCATCCAGGTCGTGATGAAGACGTGGGTGGGCGCCTCATTGCCCATCGCGGCCACGGCAGCCTGCAGGCCGACCTCGTCGAGCAGGTCGGCGGCCACCGGGATCAGGCCCGGCAGGTCGCGCGGCGGATGGCGCGCCAGTCCGTACACGGTCCAGCCATTGGCCAGCAATTCGCGTGCCGTATAGCGGCCGCCGATGCCGCTCGCGCCGACGACCAGTGCACTTCGTTGCATAGCTACTCCCGGGAAATCGCTGGAAAGCGTCATTCTTGCGCGCTTTCGGCAAGGGCCGGCGCGCTATTGCCCCAGCTCATCAGCCGCCAGGGCTTCCAGGCGCGCGCACAGGTCCTGGAGCGGCTGCCCGGCGTCGAAGCGCCGCGCGACCTCGCGGCAGCGGCCGGCCAGCCTGTCGTCGCCCAGCAACTGGCGCAGCGCCGCCGTCAGCTGCGCATCGTCGAGCTTCGACGCCGGCAGGCCGGCGCCCACGCCCAGCGCCGCCACGCGCGCCGCGTTGTCGAACTGGTCGTGCGCCAGCGGCACCACCAGTTGCGGCGTGCCGGCACGCAGGGCCTCGGCCGTGGTGCCGATGCCGCCGTGGTGGGCCAGCAGCGCCAGGTGCGGCAGCAGCCGGCGCAGCGGCACGTAGTCCTGCCACAGGATCGACGCCGGCAGATCGGGCGGCAGCTGCTCGTGGTGCGGGGTCAGGAAGATCGCGCGCAGGCCGAGGCGCTCGACCGCGGCGCGCGCATGCTCGTAGTAGGCACGGGCCTGGGTGTTGCCGGTGCCGTGGGTGAAGGCGAGCGGCCGGCTGCCCTGCGCCAGGAAGCCCGCCAGTTCGGGCGACAGAGCGGCATCCGGGTTCGGATCGAACAGCGGGAAGCCGGCGCGGTACAGGGGTTGGGGCCAGTCCGGCTGGGTCGGCGCGAACCATTCCGGAAACAGCGTCACCGACAGGTCGGGCACCGTGAACAGGTGCCCCAGCATGCTCGCCACCTTCGGCATCCCGCGTGCCGTGCGCGCCGCGTTCACGTCCGCCAGCGCCACCGGATCGATGAAGCCGGTTGCCAGGCGCCGCAACAGCCAGCGCCGCAGGCCCAGCGGCACCCAGGGCGGCACCCGCCATGGGCCGAGCATCAGCGGGTCGTGGACGGTCGGCAGGTTCTGCGGCGCCAGGTAGGCCGCCGCCACCTTCAGGCCGGGACGCGCGGCCCGGCACAGGTCCGCTTCCGGCAGGGCCAGCGGGTGCACCAGCAGCACGCAGGGTTCGTCGGCCGGCAAGGCGTCGACGAAGGGGGCGATCTGCGCCATCGCCGGCCGCGTCGCGCGCCAGACCACGCCGAAGCCGCGCGTCGCATGCCAGAGATCGGGATCGGCCAGTACGCCGGCGTCGACCGGCAGGCCGACGAAGGGCAAGCCGGTGCCGGCGACATACGGCGCATGCTGCTCCGGCGCCAGGAAGCTGACGCGGTGGCCGCCTGCGCGCAGGGCCAGCGCCATCGCCATGAAGGGGAACAGGTCGCCGGCCGAGCCGATGGTGACGACCACGAAGTGCGCCTTGCGGCTGGGCTGGGTTGCGGACATGGCGCCACTGTAAGCGAAAACACCCTGCACGGCGTGGACCGTGCAGGGTGTTTTCGGGATCATCGACTATTCGCTAGCAATGCATGCGAACGGCGGCGAGCGAGGTCTTCAGGCCTTGCGAGCCTTGCGACGGCTGACAGCAAGACCTGCGAAACCGATGCCCAGCAGCGCGACCGACAGCGGTTCCGGCACTTTGGTCGGCACAGTACCGACCGTGACATTGGCGTCCAGGGTCGAGCTGACGAAATTGAAGTCGCCGACAGGTGCCGAAATCACCAGCGATAACTTGCCGCTGGTGCTCAGGTCGCTCAGCGATACACCCGTGATCGAGAACGGTCCGTAATTAGTGCCATTTCTTGGGATATCGATAACGCCGTTGCTGCTACCAATCAGAACGCTTCCGATGTTGATCGCAAAGGACTCGTTGCTTGCCGCTCCAGTGTCTTTAAAGGAGAACTTCACATCTGCGGAGCCGACGGTGTCGATCAACGGACGGTAGGGGTTGGTGCCTTGGGTGAGGTCGAAGTTGACGGTGTAGGGATGCGTGGAGTCGATAACGCTCGAAGCACCTTGGCCGGTGTAGGTGACCGAGATCAGGCCAGCGTTGGCCATACCCGACAGTGCGAAAGCGGCGATTGCGGTTGCGATTTTGGTAAATTGTTTCATGGACATGTTTCCCTTAGTTATGTTGATTTGCCTCAGTGTATAAGCAATGTTCGTGCCAACAATGTTTTCATAGGGGAAAATGTTAGAACACCAGGCCATGTCCGTTGCCCTGTAAAGTTTACCGACAGTAGAACGTTAAATACTGCAAACTGAGCGTAAAAATTTCTTTCTGGAAATATATTATTAGTATTTTCAATATGAATTAATAATCCAAACCGAAAATTGATAGCATTTTCGAGCCGAGCCCCGATGAAAGCGTGCAAACCGACGATTCTCGTGTAAATATTTCCGACACCAGGAGAAATATTTATTTCAAAATAGAACTGTTCGGGTAATGAGGCAGGATGACGCTGACGAAAAAAATCCAGCACCGACCAGCACGAAGCCAGCCTGGCGCCGGGTGAATCGATCAGTTACAGGAAGCGGTCGAGGATCTTCCGGCTGCCCTTGTCGATCGCGAACATGTCGCGGATCAGGAAGTGGATTCCGTGGCTGTCGGCGATCAGCAGGGAGTAGGCCCCCAGGCGGCGGATGTCTTCCTCGCCCTTGAGCACGAACTCGGTGTCGCCGCGGTCGGTTTTCACGGTCCAGGTGCTGGGCGTGGCAAAGCTGGAAACGCCCTTGATCGACAGGATCTCGGGCATGAATTCGCGCCCGTCCAGTTCCTCCGTCACCAGGGCGCGGATTTCCGGCGCCACCTGTTCCAGGTCGTCGATCCAGGCGACTTCCTTGCCGCCCTCGCGCATGAGGGAGATGCCGCGGGTCGGCGCCTGCACCGGAAAGGAGCGCACCGGCGCCACGCCGACGAATTCCTCGCCTGAGTCAGAGGTCAGCACCAGCTTGCCGAAGGCGTCGCGGCGCAGTTGAAACGGTAATTGAAGTGCGGTCGTCATCGATTAATCTTCCTGGCTGGAGTCGTCCGGATCCTGGTCGACGTTGCGCGCCTGCGCTTCGTACAGGCGGAAATACGCGCCTTCGCGCGCCATCAGTTCGTCGTGGCTGCCCTCTTCCACTACGGCGCCGCGGTCCAGCACGACCAGGCGGTCGGCGCGGTGCAGCGTGGAGAGCCGGTGCGCGATCGCGATCGTGGTGCGGCCCTGCACCAGGTTGTCGAGCGCCTTCTGGATTTCCTTTTCGGTTTCCGAGTCCACCGACGAGGTCGCTTCGTCCAGGATCAGGATCGGCGGGTCGATCAGGAGTGCCCGCGCGATCGAGATGCGCTGGCGCTCGCCGCCGGACAGGCCCTGGCCGCGTTCGCCCACCATCGAGTCGTAGCCCTGCGGCAGGCGCAGGATGAATTCGTGGGCATGGGCGGCGCGGGCGGCGGCGATGATCTGTTCGCGGGTCGCATCCGGCTTGCCGTAGGCGATATTCTCGGCGATCGTGCCGAAGAACAGGAAAGGTTCCTGCAGCACCAGGCCGATGTGGCGGCGGTAGTCGGCGACGGCGAAACTGCGGATGTCCTTGCCGTCGAGCAGGATCGCGCCCTCGGCCACGTCGTAGAAGCGGCAGATCAGGTTCACCAGGGTCGATTTACCCGAACCGGAATGGCCGACCAGGCCGACCATCTCGCCGGCCTTGATGTTTAGCGAGATGCCGCGGTTGACGGCGCGGTTGCCGTAGCGGAAGCCGACTTCGCGCAGTTCGATGTTGCCCTCGACCTTGTCCAGCCTGGCCGGATTGACCGGATCGGGCACGCTCGACACGTGGTCGAGGATGTCGAAGATGCGCTTGGCGGCCGAGGCCGATTTCTGCGTCACCGAGACGATGCGGCTCATCGAATCCAGGCGCACGTAGAAGCGGCCGCTGTAGGCGATAAAGGCGGACAGCACGCCGACCGTGATTTCCTGGTTCGCGACCTGCCAGATGCCGAAGCACCAGATGATCAGCAGGCCGAGTTCGGTCAGGAAGGACACCGTCGGCGAGAACAGCGACCACACCTTGTTCAGCTTGTCGTTGACGGCCAGGTTGTGCTTGTTCGCTTCGCGGAAGCGGGAGGCTTCGCGCTTTTCCTGGGCGAAGGCCTTCACCACGCGGATGCCGGGGATGGTATCGGCCAGCACGTTGGTGACCTCGCCCCAGACCCGGTCGATCTTCTCGAAACCGGTGCGCAGCTTGTCGCGCACGACGTGGATCATCCAGGCGATGAAGGGCAGCGGCACCAGGGTGATCAGGGCCAGCTTGGCGTTGATGCTGAACAGGATCGCGCCGGTCATGATGATCATCAGGACGTCGGACAGGAAGTCCAGCAGGTGCAGCGACAGGAACACGCAGATGCGGTCCGAGCCGCTGCCGATGCGGCTCATCAGGTCGCCGGTGCGCTTGCCGCCGAAGAATTCCAGCGACAGGCGCAGCAGGTGCTCGTAGGTTTCCGAGCGCATGTCGGCGCCCATGCGTTCCGACACCAGGGCCAGGATATAGGTCCGGCCCCAGCCCAGCGCCCAGGCCAGGATCGCGGAGGCGAACAACCCGCCCATGTACATATAGACGAGCGAGGTGTCGATCTTTTGCCCGTTCTGGTACGGGATCAGGACCTTGTCCATCAGCGGCATCGTCAGGTAGGGCGGAATCATGTGTGCGCCGGTACTGGCCAACATCAGCAAGAATCCGAGGGCCAGCTGCCCTTTGTATGGCATGGCGAAGCGCCACAGCCGGAACAGGGTCCAGGTCGACGGCGGCGTGTGCAGTACCTTGGTGCAGATCGGGCACTCTTCCTGGTCCGCTTCGAGCGGCGCCTTGCAGCTCGGGCAGGTGTGCTGCTCGGGCGGCTGGACGGCGATGCCGGTCAGGTGGCTCTCGACCTGGTCATGGAACTGGTCGACCAGGCGGATCGCCTGCAGGTTCTGGCCCAGGGTAAAACGCCAGGCCGCCAGCAGGCCCTTGGCATCGACCAGTTCGACGTGGCCGACGCCGGCGTGGTCGTAGTGGCGCATCGCCAGGCCGGCGCGGTAGGGCCAGTCGCGCCAGTGGGTATCGCCGGGGCTGCGAGTCAGTAGGCGAATATTGGTGACAATCAGTACCCCTTTGGTGAAGCGTAATTTCGCATCGAGGTCAACCTCAAGGGCGCTTAAAACGTTTTCCCCTGGCGCAAGCTTTTTTTGGACGTCCGCCTGCCATTGCTCAGGCAGGAAACTGGCGGTCGCCAGCGCGGCGGAAGGAACTAGTTGTTGATTCGTCATGTGCTCTTGGAAATGGGGATATGCGTCGCGCGCTTGCGTTGCGACTGGCAGGTCACCAGGATGGAACGCTGAGCAGGGCACGCCGGTTGACAGGCGTACGGTATTCTATCGGCGGGGGCAAGACTGGCAGAATTCGGTTCAGCACGGTAAGCTTCGTTTCGGCAAGTATACAACATGTGCACTGCAGCAAGAGGGGCTCCCCGGTGGGGTAGACTTCGATGCGGGGCGCGAATATAAGGCAACGCCGCGCGGCGAGAGAGAGGTCACCGCGGGGCAAGAAATTTTTCATGATAAACAAGAAAGACATCAAGATTCTTCGTGTAACCCACCTGCGTGGCCCGAACATCTGGACCTACCGCCCTGTCATCGAGGCCTGGCTCGACATCGGCGAACTCGAAGAATGTCCTTCGAACACCCTTCCCGGCTTCAACGAGCGCTTGACCGCCTGGCTTCCGGGACTGATCGAACACCGCTGTGGCGTCGGCGAACGCGGTGGCTTCCTGGAACGGCTGCGCGACGGTACCTGGGCCGGCCACATCCTCGAACACGTCGTTCTCGAACTGCAGAACATGGCCGGCATGAAGACCGGCTTCGGCAAGACCCGCTCCACCGCCGACCGCGGCATCTACAAAATGGCGTTCCGCACCCGCGACGAAGTCGTCGGCCGCGCCGCCCTGCAGGCCGGCCATGCCCTCCTGATGGCCGCCATCAACGACACCCCATTCGACCTCAAGGCCACGGTAGCCGCGCTGACCGAACTGGTCGACCGCTACTGCCTCGGCCCGTCCACCGCCCACATCGTCGATGCCGCCACCGAGCGCCGCATCCCCTCGATCCGCCTGACCGAAGGCAACCTGGTGCAGCTCGGCCACGGCGCCGCGCAGCGTCGCATCTGGACCGCCGAGACCGACCGCACCAGCGCGATCGGCGAAAGCATCGCCAGCGACAAGGACCTCACCAAGACCCTGCTCGCCTCGTGCGGCGTGCCGGTGCCGGAAGGCGCGGTCGTGCGCAGTGCCGAGGCGGCGTGGGAAGAAGCCGAGGACATCGGCCTGCCGGTGGTGGTCAAGCCGGTCGACGGCAACCATGGCCGCGGCGTGACGCTGAACCTGATGAACGAAGCGGACGTGAAAGCCGCCTATGCGATCGCCTGTGAGGCGGGCGACTCGAGCGCCGTGCTGGTCGAGCGCTACGTGCCGGGCAACGAGCACCGCCTGCTGGTGGTCGGCTCGAAGGTGGTCGCCGCCGCCAAGGGCGAATCGTTGTTCGTGACGGGCGACGGCAAGTCGAACGTGGTCGAGCTGTGCGACAGCCAGATCAACATCGACCCGCGCCGCGGCGAAAGCGAGGAACACCCGCTCGGCCTGGTCAATCCCGACGACGACGAGATCAGGCTCGACCTGCAGCGCCAGGGCCTGACCCCGGCGTCGGTCCCGCCGGCCGGCCAGAAGGTACTGATCCAGCCGAACGGCAACGTCGCCGACGACGTCACCGACGAGGTGCACCCGGACGTGGCCTACGTGGCGGCGCTGGCCGCGCGCGTGGTCGGGCTGGACATCGCCGGCATCGACCTGGTGTGCGAAGACATCTCGCGTCCGCTGGAAGCGCAGCGCGGCGCCATCATCGAAGTCAACTCCAGCCCGGGCCTGCTGGCCCACATCAAGCCGGCCACCGGCCAGCCGCGCGAAGTCGGCAAGGCCATCGTCGAGCACCTGTTCGCCGATGGCGAGCCCGCCGACGGCGCATCCGGCCGCATTCCCCTGGTCGGCGTGACCGGCGACGCCGGCGCCAGCCTGGTCGCGAACCTGATCGGCACGGTGCTGTACCAGTCCGGCAAGCGTGTCGGCGTGGCCAACCGCAACGGCCTGTTCCTCGACCAGCGCCGCGTCACCGGCGCCGACTGCACCCGCTTCGACGCCGCCCAGCGCCTGCTGATCAACCGTAACGTGCAGGCCGCCGTGTTCGAATCGAACGCGCGCGCCATCCTGAGCGAAGGCCTGCCCTACGACCGCTGCCTGGTGGGCGTGGTGACCGGCATGGGCCGGGTCGGCGACGTCGCCGACCTCTACGTGCGCGACGACGACGCCCTGTTCAACGTGGTGCGCAGTCAGGTCGATGTGGTCCTGTCCGAGGGCGCGGCCGTGCTGAACGCGGCCGACCCGCAGGTCGTGAAACTGGCCGGACTATCCGACGGCGGCGTGATCTTCTATGCGCTGGACGAGAACAACGACGTCTTGACGCAGCACCGCGCCGCCGGCGGGCGCGTCGCCTTCCTGCGCGACCGGCACATCGTGCTGGCCCAGGGCAGCGAAGATGCGCCGCTGCTGGGCCTGACCAAGCTGCAGCCGGCCACGGCAAGCGAGCCGGAAGCCGTGCTGGCCGCCGCTGCGGCAAGCTGGGCGCTGGACGTGCCGACCGACCTGATCTGCGCTGGCCTGCGCAGCTTCGAGAACAAATAAAGGATTGAAGGTTTTTATGGAAGTATCACGCGTCCGGGCCCTGCGCGGCCCCAACCTCTGGAGCCACCACACGTCGGTCGAGGCAATCGTCTCCTGCACGCCGGAGGAAGAATCGATCAGCGCAATGCCCGGCTTCGAAGCGCGCCTGCGTGCCCTGTTCCCGGAGATCTGGCCGCTGCAGCCGACCGGCCATGACGACACCATCCCGCTGGCCCAGGTGCTGGAAGTGGCGGCCCTCGCGCTGCAGGCCCAGGCCGGCTGCCCCGTCACCTTCAGCCGCTCCACCGCCACCATCGAACGCGGCATCTACCAGGTCGTGGTCGAATACAGCGAGGAAGACGTCGGCCGCCTGGCCCTGAGCCTGGCCGAGCAGCTGATCACGGCTGCGCGCGAGGAGCAGCCGTTCGACCTCGACAGCGCCCTGCACCAGCTGCGCGAACTCGACGAGGACGTGCGCCTCGGCCCCTCGACCGGCTCGATCGTGTACGCCGGGGTGGCGCGCGGCATCCCGTTCCGCCGCCTGACCGAGGGCAGCCTGGTGCAGTTCGGCTGGGGCAGCCGCCAGCGCCGCATCCAGGCCGCCGAAATCGATGCGACCGGCGCCATCGCCGAGACCATCGCCCAGGACAAGGAGCTGACCAAGAAGCTGCTCGACGCCGCCGGCGTGCCGGTGCCGCTGGGCCGCGTCGTGACCGACCCCGACGACGCCTGGGCCGCAGCCCAAGAGATCGGCCTGCCGGTCGTGATCAAGCCGAAGGACGGCAACCAGGGTAAGGGCGTGACCGTGAACGTCACCACCCGCGAACAGCTCACGGCCGGCTTCCACGCGGCGTCGGAATTCCGCGACGACATCATGGTCGAAAAATACCTGCCGGGCCACGACTACCGCCTGCTCGTGATCGGCAACAAGCTGGTGGCGGCCGCCCGCCGCGAACCGCCGCACGTGGTCGGCGACGGCGTGCACAGCGTCCGCCAGCTCGTGGAGACCGTCAACCAGGACCCGCGCCGCGGCAGCGGCCACGCGACCTCGCTGACCAAGATCCGCTTCGACGACATCGCCCTCGCCTCGCTGGCGAAACAGGGCTATGACGCCGAGTCGATCCCGCCGAAAGGCCAGCGCGTCACCCTGCGTAACAACGCCAACCTGTCGACCGGCGGCTCGGCCACCGACGTCACCGACGACGTGCATCCGGAAGTGGCCGCGCGCGCCATCGCCGCCGCGCACATGGTCGGCCTCGACATCTGCGGCGTCGACCTGGTGTGCGACAGCGTGCTGAAACCCATCGAAGAACAGGGCGGCGGCATCGTCGAAGTGAACGCGGCGCCCGGACTGCGGATGCACATCTCGCCCTCGTTCGGCAAGGGCCGCGCGGTCGGCGAAGCGATCATGGACACCCTGTACGCGCCCGGCGACGACGGCCGCATCCCGGTGGTTGCCGTGACCGGCACCAACGGCAAGACCACCACCGTGCGCCTGATCGCGCACCTGCTGGCCGCGTCCGGCCTGCGCACCGGCATGACCAACACCGACGGCGTGTATATCCAGGGCCGCCGCATCGACAGCGGCGACTGCAGCGGTCCGCGCAGCGCGCGCAACGTGCTGCTGCACCCGGACGTCGACGCCGCCGTGTTCGAGACCGCGCGCGGCGGCATCCTGCGCGAAGGCCTGGCCTTCGACCGCTGCCAGGTCGGGGTGGTGACCAACATCGGTTCCGGCGACCACCTCGGCCTGAACTACATCACGACGCTGGAAGACCTGGCGGTGCTGAAGCGCGTGATCGTGCAGAACGTGGCGCCGAACGGCATGGCCGTGCTGAACGCGGCCGACCCGATCGTGGCAGGCATGGCCGAGAACACCCGCGGCGACGTCACCTACTTCGCGCTGGATTGCTCGCTGCCGATCATGCAGAAGCACCGCGCCCAGGGCCGCCGCATCGTCTACGTCGACGAAGGCCACCTGGTGGCGGCGCAGGGCAAGTCCGAGCACCGCATCGCGCTGTCCGAGGTGCCCATCACCCGCGGCGGCGTGATCGGCTTCCAGGTCGAGAACGTGATGGCCTCGGTGGCCGCGGCCTGGGCCGTCGGCATCGACTGGAGCGCGATCCGCGCCGGCCTGAAAACCTTCGTGGGCGAGAGCGACAATGCGCCGGGCCGCTTCAACGTGTTCGACTATCGTGGCGCCACCGTGATCGCCGACTACGGCCACAATCCGGACGCGATCCAGGCCCTGGTGAACGCAGTGGAGGCCATGCCGGCCCGGCGCCGCTCGGTGGTCATCAGCGGTGCCGGCGACCGCCGCGACGAGGACATCCGCGACCAGACGCGCATCCTGGGCAAGGCCTTCGACGAGGTGCTGCTGTACGAAGACCAGTGCCAGCGCGGCCGCTCGGAAGGCGAAGTCGTGGCTCTGCTGCGCCAGGGCCTGTCGGACGCCAAGCGCACCAGCCACGTCGAGGAGATCAAGGGCGAATTCGTCGCGATCGACCGCGCGCTGGAGCGTCTGCAGCCGGGCGACCTGTCGCTGATCCTGATCGACCAGGTCGACGAGGCGCTGGCGCACATCGCCAAGCGGGTGGCGGCAGCGAAGGCCTGAACCGCCACGCATCGAAGGAGAACGGGCGCCGCGGCGCCCGTTTTTACGTTAGCCAGCGCACAAGCCCCGCGGCGGCGCATGGCTTACCATGGACGATCACGACATCGCCGGGCAGTGAGATCATGACCATGGACAAGAATTCAAGCGAAGACGCCCCGGAACTCCCCTTTCGTTCCCTGCTCTACCGCTTCCTCTTCTTCGACTGGCTGTTCCGCGACGTCGGCGCGGCCCGCACCCGCATCGAGCGCCATGCCGCCTTCCAGCACAACCGCAGGATGAGCCGTTACCTGCCGGTCTACCTGCGCCGCTGGTCCTTCCTCACCGCCTTCGATTTCGCACTCGGCGTGCTGTTCGAAAAGGTGCTGCAGGCCGGCCTGCTGTCGGCCTGGTTCTTCACCTGGACTTGCGTGAGCCTGACGGGGATGGTCGTGATCGCCGTGGCATGGATCATCCTGACACATGCAAGACTATCGTAATTTCTTGACGTCAACTAAATTTTCCAGATCGTAAATGCGCGAAGATGCCTTTACTTAAACAGTGGAGGCAAACATGACTTACCTGCGAACGACCCATCCCCGGATTCAATCGACTAAGCGCCGCTTCGAACGGCGCATCGACGACCGTACTGCCAGCGACATCGGCGACGCGCTGCGGGCGGACGGTACCCAGGCCGCGGCCCTGGCGATGCAGCACCTGCAAGTGGACGTACAGGTGGCGCTGCGCGTGCTCGCCGGCGCGAAGGATGAGCCGGGACGGATATCCCGCAGGATGGAACCCGCCGACTCGGCCGACGCTTGAGTCAAGCTTGTCGTCATTCACATGCCTTGACCTCCGCTAAGCTATCAGGGCAGCAAGGAGAGAGATCATGACATTTCAACAAGGGAGAATGACATGAGCTACCAATGGATCGACGAACCCAGCCGCGTCGCCGGGAACCGCCGCGACACCATCGGCGACCGCCGCACCGACCACGATACCGCCGAGAAGATCCGCGACGCACTGCGGGCGCGCAGCATCCACGCGGCGGCACAGGCGCTCGAGCACCAGCAGGTCGACCTGGCGACGGCGCTGCGGGTGCTGGCCAAGCCGGAGTGGCGGCGGGAGTGCGAGGCTTGAACTTGATTCGGCGCCCGCTGTTGCCAAACCATCCTGTTCCCCTCCCCGCCGAGTCCTAACGCGGTAAAATGGCGACCCGAGCCCGGCCCCCTGCCGGGCTTCCGATTGCCAAGCCATGAACGTCCCACACGAAATCAACGCCGCCGCGGCCAGGGCGCTTGCCACCGCCGAAAAACACACCCCCATGATGCAACAGTACCTCCGCATCAAAGGGGAGTACCCGACCATGCTAGTGTTCTACCGCATGGGCGACTTCTACGAGCTGTTCTTCGAGGACGCCGAGAAGGCTTCGCGCATCCTGGGCATCACCTTGACCGCGCGCGGCAGCTCGGGCGGCAATCCGATCAAGATGGCGGGCGTGCCGTTCCACTCGCTCGATCCCTACCTGGCCAAGCTGGTCAAGCTTGGCGAGTCCTGCGCGATCTGCGAACAGATCGGCGATCCGGCCCTCTCCAAAGGTCCGGTCGAGCGCAAGGTGGTGCGCGTGGTCACGCCCGGCACCCTGACCGATGCCGACCTGCTGCCGGAAAAGGCCGAGCGCCCGCTGCTGGCGGTGTGCACGGTCCCGAACCGCAAGCACGTCACCACCGGCCTGGCCTGGCTGTCGCTGGCGAGCGGCGCGCTGAAGCTGATGGAGTTCAGCGCCGATACGAAGAATGCCGCCCTGCGCCTGGTGCAGGAGCTGGAGCGCATCGCGCCGGCCGAGATCCTGCGTGCGGATGCGCTCGGCGGGCCCGACATGTTCGATGAAAACCCGATCGGCCACATGCAGCGCATGCCGGAGTGGCACTTCGAGGTCGTGCACGGCCACAAGGCGCTGCTCGACCAGCTCGGCGTGTCGACCCTGTCCGGCTTCGGCGCGGACGGCCTCGGCGCGGCCTTCGGCGCGGCCGGCGCCCTGCTCCGCTATGCGCAGTCGACCCAGGGCCGCGGCCTGCAGCACGTGAAGAGTCTGGCCGTCGAATCGGAGAGCGAATTCATCGGCCTGGACGCCGCCACGCGCCGCAACCTGGAACTCACCGAAACCATCCGCGGGACCGAAGCTCCCACCCTGTTTTCGCTGCTGGACGGCTGCCGCACCGCGATGGGTTCGCGCCTGCTGCGCCACTGGATCCACCACGCGAAACGCGAGCAGTCGGTGGCGCGCAGCCGCCACGAGGCAATCGCCGCGCTGGCCGAGCACGACGCCTGCGGCACGCTCTCGAGCACTCTGGCCCACGTGCCGGACGTCGAGCGCATCACCACCCGCATCGCCCTGCTGACGGCACGTCCGCGCGACCTGGCCAGCCTGCGCGACGGACTGAAACAGCTGCCCGTGCTGCGCGAGCAGGTCGCGCGCTGCTTCATCCCGGGAGACTCCTGCCTGCTGCGCGACCTCCATGAAGCCATCGCGATTCCCGAGCATTGCCTGGACCTGCTGGCGCGCGCGATCGCGGAAGAACCGGCGGCGATGGTGCGCGACGGCGGGGTGTTCGCGCGCGGCTTCGACGCCGAGCTGGACGAGCTGCGCGCGCTGTCCGAGAACGCCGGCCAGTTCCTGGTCGAGCTGGAGACGCGCGAGCGCGCCCGCACCGGCATCGCCAACCTGCGCGTCGAATACAACCGGGTGCACGGCTTCTACATCGAAGTCACCAATGGCCAGGCCGACAAGGTGCCCGAGGACTACCGCCGCCGCCAGACCCTGAAGAACTGCGAGCGCTACATCACGCCGGAACTCAAGGCCTTCGAAGACAAGGCGCTGTCGGCCCAGGACCGCGCGCTGGCGCGCGAGAAGCTGCTGTACGACCTGCTGCTGGGCGAGCTGGCGCCGCACATCGCCTGCCTGCAGAAGGTCGCCGGCGGCATCGCCCAGATCGACGCACTGGTGGCGCTGGCCTCGCATGCGGTCCGCAACAACTGGTGCAGGCCGCAACTGGTGGCCGATCCTTGCCTGAGCATCGTCGAGGGCCGCCACCCGGTGGTCGAGAACCAGATCGAGCGCTTCATCGCGAACGACTGCAAGCTCTCGAACGAGCGCCGGCTCCTGTTGATCACCGGCCCGAACATGGGCGGCAAGTCGACCTTCATGCGCCAGGTGGCCCTGATCACGCTGCTGGCCTATGTCGGCAGCTACGTGCCGGCTAGCCAAGCAACGATCGGCCCGGTCGACCGCATCTTCACCCGCATCGGCGCCTCCGACGACCTGGCCAACGGCCGCTCCACCTTCATGGTCGAGATGACGGAATCGGCGGCGATCCTGAACGGCGCCACCGAGCACTCGCTGGTGCTGATGGACGAAGTCGGGCGCGGCACCTCGACCTTCGACGGCCTGGCGCTGGCCTGGGCGATCGCACGCCACCTGATCGACACCAGCCGCAGCTTCACCCTGTTCGCGACCCACTACTTCGAGCTGACCCAGTTGCCGGAAGCCCACCCGAGCGCGGCCAACGTGCACCTGTCGGCGGTCGAGCACAAGGACAGCATCGTGTTCCTGCACGCGGTGCAGGACGGCCCGGCCTCGCAGAGCTACGGCCTGCAGGTGGCCCAGCTGGCCGGCGTGCCCCCTGCGGTGATCCGCGCCGCGCGCAAGCACCTCGCGCGGCTCGAATCGCAGGCCCTGGATGCCACGCCCCAGCTCGACCTGTTCGCCGCGCCGCCGTGCGACGACGGTCTGCCGGCCGACGAGCCGGCGCCGGCTGCGCCGGTGGTCGCGCAGGTGCCCGCGCAGGTTGCCGATGAGTCGCCGGCCCTGGCCTTGTTGGATGCAATCGATCCGGATGCGCTGACCCCGCGCGAAGCGCTCGAGCGGCTGTACGAGCTCAAGCGCCTGGCCAGCGCATAATGCCTTCACGCCGCCCGACTGCCTGCCAGCGCCTGGGCGTCCTGCTGGCCGCCGCCCTGCTCTCGTGCGGCGCCTTCGCGGCAAAGGACGCGAAGGAAGCGAAGGAGTCGAAGGACGAGCTGGCGCACCGGTTCGCGGTCCTCGGGCACGGCCCCGCCGACAACGGCGAGCCCCGGCTCAAGCACGCGCTCGACGAGGCCGAGGACAAGGACGCCGCGTTCGTGGTGGTCACGGGCATCAAGGGCGTGAAGGAATCCTGCAGCGACAAGCTGTACCAGCAGCGGCGCGAACTGATCGGCGATGCGCGCCGCCCCACCGTGGTGGTACCGGCCGCCAGCGACTGGACCGATTGCCGCAACAGCGCCGGCCGCTCGAACGCGATCGAGCGCCTGAACCGGCTGCGCGAACTGTTCTACGCCGAGCCGAATACGCTGGGCGCGCGCAAGCTGCCGCTCACGCGCCAGTCGATGAGCCCGCGCTTTCGCAGCTATGCCGAGAATGCCCACTGGTCGGTCGGCAAGGTGCTGTACGCAACCCTCAACCTGCCGGCCAACAACAACCACTACCTGACCGAGGCAGGCCGCAACAGCGAATACGAAGACCGGCTGGTGGCCAACCGCTTCTGGCTGAACCGCCTGTTCGCCATCGCCCGGCGCGACAAGCTGGAAGCGATCGTGCTGTTTGCGGAAGGCGACCTGAAGGCACTCTCGCAGCCGAGCGGCCTGAGCGCCCTGCTGCGCCGCGCGGTGCCGGACAACGACGGCTTCGCCGAGACGCGCCGGCTGGTACTGTCGCTGGCGCAGAAATTCCCGGGCAAGGTGCTGCTGGTCGACAGCGCGCCGCTGGCCAAGGGCGCAAAGCCGGCGATCGAATGGCGCGGCAACCTCGGCCACCTATCGGTCGGGCAGGAAGACATCGAGGTCGCGGTGGACCCGGCGGCCAAGGCCCTGTTCAGGGTGGGCGAGGCGGACGATGCCGGCGACAAGGCGCCACCCAAAGCGATCAAATGATCGAATAAAAGTGCGCAAATGAGCACGGGCCGCAATGCGCGGCCCCTTGCCGGATCTGCCGGATCAGTTCAGCGGCTGGCTGCGGAAGTGGTCGCCTTCGTCGCCCTCATCCGTGTCGTCGCCGTGGTGGTGGCCATGGGCGCCATGCACGTGGCCGTGCGCGATCTCTTCTTCGGTCGCGGCGCGCACGTCGATCACCGACAGGTCGAAGCGCAGGGCCATGCCGGCCAGCGGGTGGTTACCGTCGAGCACGACCTTGTCGTCGGCGATTTCGGTGACGGTGAAGATGGTCGGTTCCTCGTCGCTGCCTTCGGCCATGCCTTCGAACTGCATGCCGACTTCGAGCGGTTCCGGCAGGCGCGAACGCTCTTCGACCTTCAGCAGGCTCGGGTCGTAGTCGCCGAAGGCGTCTTCCGGCTCGATCTGGAGGGTCGACGAGTAGCCCACTTCCTTGCCGTCCAGTTCCTCTTCGATTTTGGGCAGCGTGTTCTCGTAGCCGCCGTGCAGGTACACCATCGGCTGGGCGCCATCTTCGATCAGGTTGTTCTGGGCGTCGGACAGCTTGTAGTTGACCGATACTACCGTGTTCTGGGCAATCTTCATTGCGCTTCCTTTCGTGATTGAGGCGCCGATTATACTCCTGCCAATGCGGGAGGCTCGCAAACCTGCTGCGCGTTGCACTGTCGGCTTGCGATGCTCGCTGTACTACTCGTACAGCTGCGCTTCTCAGCCAACATTGCTGCCGCTCGCTACGGTTTGCGAGCCTCCCTTTCCGAAGCCCTCCAGCGGCTGGTTATAATGTCGCATGAAAAAATTACAGCTCCTCGGGAATATTACCCCCGCCCAGTTTCTCCGGGATTACTGGCACAAGAAGCCCTTGCTGATCCGCCAGGCGATTCCCGATTTCAAACCCCTGCTCACATTCGACAAGCTGGCCCAACTGGCCAAGCTGAACCACGTGGAATCGCGCTTGGTCACCCAGGCCGGCGACAGCTGGGACATGCAGCAAGGTCCGCTCCAGGAATTGCCGCCGCGCACCCAGCGCGAGTGGACCATGCTGGTGCAGGGCATCAACCTGCATGAGCCGAAGGCCGACGCCCTGCTGCGCGAATTCCGCTTCGTGCCGGACGCGCGCCTGGACGACCTGATGGTCAGCTTCGCCACCGATGGCGGCGGCGTCGGTCCGCATTTCGATTCCTATGACGTGTTCCTGCTGCAGGCCCAGGGTCGGCGCCGCTGGCGCATCGGCGCCCAGCAGGACCTGAGCCTGGTCGAAGGCCTCCCGCTGAAGATCCTCGCCAACTTCGAACCGGAAGAAGAGTTCGTGCTCGAGCCGGGCGACATGCTCTACCTGCCGCCGCACTACGCCCACGACGGCGTGGCCGAGGGCGAATGCATGACCTATTCGGTCGGCTTCCGCTCGCCCTCGTTCCAGGAACTGGGTGAAGCCTTCCTGCAATTCATGGCCGACGCGATCGACCTGCCGGGCCGCTATGCCGATCCGGACCTGCAGCCGGCCAAGAACCCGGCCGAGATCCCGAAGGACATGCTCACCAGCGTCACCGAAGAGTTGAACAAGGTGCGCTGGGACGAGGAAGACGTCACGATCTTCCTGGGCGAGTACTTGTCCGAGCCGAAGCACAATGTGTTCTTCACGCCGGTCGCCAAGCCGCTCACCGTCGGCCGCTTCATGGAACAGGCCGCCAAACGCGGACTGCGGCTGTCGCCGAAGACGCTGATGCTGTACCGCGGCAAACACGTGTTCATCAACGGCGAATCGTTCGCCGTCGGACGCGCCGACAAGACCGTGCTCGACGTGCTGGCCAACCAGCGCGCCCTGGCTGGTGCCATGCTGGAGCAGGCATCCGACGACGTGCTGGAAGCGCTGTACACCTGGTACGCCGACGGCTGGCTCGAGCTGGCCTGACCCTGGGCTGACCGCGATGGACATCCTGCGCTTCGACACCCGCGCCGAGTTCCAGCGCCAGCTGCGCGCGGTGCTGGAGCGGGCGCGGGCTTCGCTCGACCTGTTCGACCCGGATTTCGCACTGTTCCCGCTGGGCGATGCGGACGTCGACGTGGTGCTGCGGCGCTACCTGGCGGGCGGTGGCCAGCTGCGCCTGGCAATGCACGAAAGCGGCCACATCGCGCGCCACTATCCGCGCTTCCTGCGCCTGCTGCGCGACCACGGCCACCGCATCGAATGCCGGTCTAGCTCGCGCGGCATCCGCCAGCTCACCGATTCCTTCTGCATCGCGGACGGCTTGCACCTCGTACGGCGCTTTCACAGCGACCATCTGCGGGGCGAATCAGCTTTTGATGCACCGCAAGAAACCGAAGTCCCGCGCGAACGTTTTGCGGCGATCTGGGAAGAGTCACGGCCGGCCCTGCACGCCACCACGACGGGGCTCTGACGCCCGGTCTCTCTAGGTATCGGCATATGTACGGCGTGGTTACATGTTGTAACAATATGAACGTCGTTGTTACCAGCAAGTGTTTCAAGTTGACACGAGTTTTCTGTTGCGATTCAGTAAATTTGGCTATAATATCGGGTTAGGAAGGTTCCGTTGTCTGTAGGCACTTTTTCAAAAGTATGAAAGCTACGAGAATTCCTAACGAGCGATAATTACCGGTAATTATTCATCGCATTAAATGTACTGACCTTTTGAATCAACTAAGGAAAAACCATGAAAAAATCTCTGCTGATCGTCTCCCTGCTGGCTGTTGCCCTGGCCGCTTGCTCGAAGAAAGAAGCTGAAGCTCCTGCAGCCGCACCGGCTGCTGAAGCCACCGCTCCGGCTGCCGCTCCGGCCGCTCCGGCTGCTGACGCTGCCGCAACCCCGGCTGCTCCGGCCGCTGCTGAAGCTGCTGCTTCGGCCGCTTCGGCTGCTGCTTCGGCTGCTTCGGCTGCTGCTGAGGCCGCTTCGGCTGCTGCTGCTCCGGCTGCTTCGAAGTAATCAGCATTGCTTCTTGAAAACCGGCCCGCGGGCCGGTTTTTTTACGCCCATTGTTCGCGTAAAACACCTGCAGCAAGGCTGCGGGCAATAAAAAACCGGCCTGGGCCGGTTTTTCGCTTGGCTTTGTAATTAAATTACTTCAGCTCATCCGCCAGCAGTTTCAAGATCTTCGCGCCGGTGGCCGAGGTCTCCGGCTTGCCGTCGTTGGTCTGGACGCTGACGTCGCTGGTGGTCGCGCTCGGGACGGCCGAGACCAGTACGCGGTAGCGCTGGGCTTCCTTATTCTTGTCCTCGCCGCCGAACAGCTTGCTGAAGAAGCCGGCCTTGTTGACGGCATCCGGGTCGACGTAGCGCACGAAATAGATGCCCTGCACGCGGTCGCGGTCCTCGACGGTGAAGCCGACGCGGTCGAGCGCCAGGCCGACGCGGCGCCAGGCGCGGTCGAAGCCCTCGTCCACCACGACCTTGCCGTTTTCCAGCTTGGCGTGCTGCGCTTCCGGCGCAGTGTTGACGACGGCGGCGGTGGCCTGCTTGACGTCCTTGGTGGCGGTGGAACCGGTGAGCTGGGCCATCAGGCGGCCCAGGAATTCGGCTTCCAGGCCCGGATCGCTCTTGCGGCCGACCCAGGTGGTGGTCTCGCGCTGGGCGCCGACCAGCACTTCCTCGGCGCCGCGGTGGCTGATGTAGATCTCGGTCGAGCCGTCCGGACGGCGCTCCAGACGGGTGCGGAACTTGTCGCGCTCGCCGCTCGAGTAAGCCGAATCGAACACCTTGCCGATCGTGCGGCGGATGATGTCCTGCGGGATCTTGGCGCGGTTCTCGGCCCAGTTGGTTTCCATGATGCCGGTCTGGGCGTTCTCGGTTTCCACCGTGAAGCCGACGCTCGGCCAGAAGGCTTCGAGCTGCGGCCACAGCTGCTCCGGGGTCTGCTTGACCACCAGCCAGCGTTGGTCGCCGGCGCGCTCGATGCGCACCGCGTCGGACGACACCGGGCCCACGGCGCCGCCGGCGACCACAGGCGCGGCCTGGGTGCCGCGGGCCTGCTGGAAGCCGGAAGCGGTGGCGATGCCGCGGCCATCCGGCACGGCGTAGCGGTTGTCCTTCTGGAGTTGGGTCAGGTCCGGGGGAATATCCAGCGGCGCCGCTTTCTTGGCCGAACGGTAGTCCACCTTGTCCGATTCGAACACGGTCGTGCACGCCACCAGGCTGAGCGCCATGGCGGTCAGTGCGATGGTGCGGGTGGCGTGGTGAGTCTTGAACTTGCTATTCATCATATCGTTGCGAGTCTGAAGCTATCAAAGGACGCCGGATTCGCGCAGCGCGGCGCGCACGGTGTCGTGGTATTGCGCGGACAGCGGCGCCAGCGGCAAGCGCAGGCCCGCCGGCATCTTGCCCATTTCAGCCAGCGCCCATTTGACCGGGACCGGATTCGGTTCTACGAACAGCTTGGCGTGCAGTGACAGCACGCGATTGTTGATTTCGACCGCACGGGAAACCTGTCCCGCCATCGCCGCCTCGCACAGTTCGTGCATGGCGCGCGGCGCGACGTTGGCCGTCACCGAGATATTGCCGGCGCCGCCCATGAACATCAGCGCCATCGCGGTCGGGTCGTCGCCCGAATACACGCCGAACGGCTTCCCGCCTGCGAACGAACGGTCGAGCTCGCGCAGCAGCTCGGCCCCGCGGCCGATATTGCCGGTCGCATCCTTGATGCCGACGATGTTGTCGATCGGCGCCAGGCGCAGCACGGTCTCGTTATTCATGTCCGCCACGGTACGGCCCGGCACGTTGTACAGGATCACCGGCAGGTCGACCGCTTCCGCGATCGCCTTGAAGTGCCGGTACATGCCTTCCTGGGTCGGACGGTTGTAGTACGGCACCACCTGCAGCGAGGCGTCGGCGCCGACGGCCTTGGCATGGCGGGTGAGTGCGATCGCTTCGGCGGTCGAGTTGCCGCCCGACCCGGCGATCACCGGGATACGGCCAGCGACGTGCTCGACCGTCAGCTTGATCAGTTCGCAGTGCTCTTCCGGGCTGACGGTCGCGGATTCGCCGGTCGTGCCGACGATGACGATGCCGTCCGTCCCTTCCGCAACGTGCCAGTCGATCAGTTTGCGCAGGCTGTCTTTGTCCAGACTGCCGTCTTCAAACATCGGAGTGACGATTGCTACTATGCTGCCCTTAATCATAATCAGTGGACCGTGCCGTTAATAAATAAAAATTCGATTGTACTGGATAGCCCGAGCGAATGGTTCATTCGCCCATAGATAAATGACGCGCTTACAGCCGGTTACCTATCCAGCTTTGCCGTCGACAGATCGAAGGCCGCCCCCACCGCGCACAGGCGCTGCACGCGCGCCCGCTTGGGCGCGTCGATGACGCCGTCCTCGTAGGCCAGCACCCGCAGGCCGCCGCGGCTGGCGAGCTCCAGCAGCTCACCCGGATTCAACAGGAAGTCCGGATTCGACGGTTTACCGAAGACTTCGTTCCCGCGGGCGAAGGTTTCGTAGATCAGCACCCCATCCGGCGCCAGCGCCTCCGCGATGTGGCCGAACAGGGGCCGGTGCAGGTAATTCGTGACCACGATGCCGGCCAGGCTGCCTGGTGCGAACGGCCAGGCGGCGCCCGGCGCTTCGAGGTCGTGCTGGAGCGTCGCGATGCCCTTCCCCGCGGCAGCAAGCAGGGCCTGCGGATCGCGGTCGAGGGCCGTCACGGCATGCTTGAAGCCGGCGAGCAGGCGTGCATGGCGGCCGCTGCCGCAGGCCAGGTCGAGCGCCTGCCCTTGCGGAATCAGCGGCGCCCAGCGCGCCACCCAGGAAGAGACCGTGTCGGTGCCGTGCATCAGCTGTAACTCAGGCCCATGGCCTCGCGCACGTCGCGCATGGTCTCCTGGGCCAGCTTGCGCGCCTTCCCGCAGCCGTCGGCGACGATGGCGCGCACCAGCGAGGGGTCATCCAGGTATTGCTGGGCGCGCTCGTGCATTGGCTCCTGTTCGGCCAGCACGGCATCCACCACCGGCTGCTTGCACTCCAGGCAGCCGATGCCGGCGCTGGTGCAGCCCTTCATGACCCAATCCTTGGTGGCGCCATCCGAGTAGACCTCGTGCAGCTGCCACACCGGGCACTTCAGCGGATCGCCCGCGTCGGTCCTGCGCACGCGCGCCGGATCGGTCGGCATGGTGCGGATCTTCTTGGTGACCGACTCCGGATCTTCGCGCAGCGAGACCGCGTTGCCGTAGCTCTTGGACATCTTGCGGCCGTCCAGGCCCGGCAGGCGCGACGCTTCCGTCAGTTTTACCTGCGGCTCGACCAGGATGATCTTGTGACCGCCTTCGAGGTAGCCGAACAGGCGCTCGCGGTCGATGTTCGACAGGCTGCCGGCTTCGTTCAGCATCGCCTGCGCCTGCTCCAGGGCTGCGTCATCGCCGTCCTGCCGGTAGGCGGTGCGCAGCTCGGCGTACAACTTGGCGCGCTTGCTGCCCAGTTTTTTCACGGCGTCGAGCGCCTTCTGCTCGAAGCCCGGCTCCTTGCCGTACAGGTGGTTGAAGCGGCGCGCGATCTCCCGCATCATCTCGATGTGCGGGACCTGGTCTTCGCCCACCGGCACCTGGGTCGCGCGGTAGATCAGCACGTCGGCCGCCTGCAGCAGCGGATAGCCGAGGAAGCCGTAGGTGGCGAGGTCGCGGCTGGCCAGGTTCTCGATCTGGTCCTTGTAGGTCGGGACCCGCTCCAGCCAGCCCAGCGGCGTGGCCATCGACAGCAGCAAGTGCAGCTCGGCGTGTTCCGGCACCCGCGACTGGATGAAGATGGTCGCCTGGGACGGGTCGATGCCGGCCGCGAGCCAGTCGATCACCATGTCCCAGGTGCTCTTTTCGATGATGGCCGGGTCGTCGTAGTGCGTGGTCAGGGCGTGCCAGTCGGCCACGAAGAACAGGCAGGGCAGCTCCGACTGCATGCGGATCCAGTTCTTCAGGGCTCCATGGTAATGGCCAAGGTGCATGAGCCCGGTGGGGCGCATACCGGAAACGACGCGGTCGGGGAACATAGGCTCAGGTGAGGATGAAGTTCAATGGGTAGACGATCAATTGCAGCAGCAACTGCGCCACCGCCACGATCGGAATCACCCAGTAAGCCAGCAGCTTCAGCAGCATCAAGCCCAGCAGGATGAAGAAGCCGTACGGTTCGATGCGGGCAAACTTATAGGCCAGCTTGTTCGGCAGCAGGCTGAAGACGATGCGGCCGCCATCCATCGGCGGGATCGGCAGCAGGTTGAAGGCCAGCAGCACCAGATTGGTCAGCACACCTGCTTTGGCAACCCGGTTCGGGAAGGGTTCACTGACGCCGAAGTATTCAAGGAAAATTCCCAACAGCAGCCACAGCAGCGCCATGCCGAAGTTGGCGGCGGTGCCGGCCAGCGCCACGAAGGCCATGTCGCGCTTCGGGTTGCGCAGGCGGCCGTAGTCGATCGGCAGCGGCTTGGCGTAGCCGAAGGCGAAGCCGGTGGCCAGGTACAGCATCACCGGCAGGATCACGGTACCGAAAGGATCGATGTGGGCCAGCGGGTTGGTGGTGACGCGTCCGGCCGCGAACGGGGTCATGTCGCCAAAATATTTTGCGGCATACGCCTGGGCGGCGTTGTGCATCGTGATCGCAAAAAGAACGGGCAGTGCATAGACTGCGAGGTTGCGTATGAGTTCATCCATAAACGGATTCTAACAGAGCCCGCGATAACGGAGCCTGCGACCTCGCCGGCCGCAACTACAGACCAAACACGGCCGGATCGCCGCGGCCGGCGCGCAGCAGCACCGGTTCGGGCCCGGTCAGGTCGACGATGGTGGTGGGCTCGAGGGTGCCGGCGCCGCCGTCGATCACGAGGTCGAGCTGCTTGCCGATGCGCTCGCGCACCTCTTCCGGATCGGACAGCATGTGCTCGTCGCCGGGCAGCTGCAGGGTCGTGCCGATCAGCGCCTCACCCAGTTCGTCCAGCAGCGCCAGCAGGATCGCGTTCTCGGGCACGCGGATCCCGATCGTCTTGCGCGACGGGTGCGACAGGCGGCGCGGCACTTCATGGGTGGCGTCGAGGATGAGCGTATAGGGGCCGGGCGTGACCGCCTTCAGGACGCGGTACTGGCGGTTGTCGACGCGCGCGTAGGTGGAGATCGCGGACAGGTCGCGCACCAGCAGGGTCAGGTGGTGCTTTTCGTCGACGCCGCGGATCCGCCGCAGCTTCTCGACGGCGTTCTTGTCGTCGAGGCGGCACACCAGGGCGTAGGCCGAATCGGTCGGCACGGCGACGATGCCGCCCGACTCGATGATCTGCGCGGCCTGGCGAATCAGGCGCGGCTGCGGGTTCTCGTGATGGATCTCGAAATATTGGGTCATCGTGCAAACCCCGGCTGGCGCAGGGTTTGCAGGGCCGCGATCCGCTCTTCCATCGGCGGGTGGGTGGCGAACAGGGCGCCCCAGCCACCGCCGCCGCCGGAAATGCCGGACGCCGCCATCGACTGCGGCAGGCCGCCCGACTGCAGGCCGCCGAGGCGCATCAGCGCATGCTGCATCGGCAGCGGGCTGTTCAGCAGACGCGCCGAGCCGGCGTCCGCGCGGAACTCGCGCTGGCGCGAAAACCAGGCCACGATGATCGAGGCGACCAGGCCGAACACGATCTGGCAGACGAACACGGTGACGGCATAGCCGATGCCGGGCCCGCGATCGGTCTCGCCGCGGCGCAGCATGCTGTCGACGAAGAAGCCGACCACCCGTGCCAGGAACACGACGAAGGTGTTGACCACGCCCTGGATCAGGGTCAGCGTGACCATGTCGCCGTTGGCCACGTGCGCGATCTCGTGGCCCAGCACGGCCTCGATTTCTTCATGGTTCATGCTGGCCAGCAGGCCGGTGGACACCGCCACCAGCGCGGAATTCTTGAAGGCGCCGGTGGCGAAGGCGTTCGGCTCGCCGTCATAGACCGCCACTTCCGGCATCGCGATGCCGGCGCGCTCGGCCAGCGCGCGCACCGTGTTCAGCAGCCACAGCTCGGTGGCGTTGGCCGGCTGCCCGATCACGCGCGCGCCGGTGGTCCACTTGGCCATCGGCTTGCTCATCAGTAGCGAGATGATCGAGCCGGTGAAACCCACGACCAGCGAGAACACCAGCAGTGCTCCCAGGTTGAGGCCGTTTGCGCTCACCGCGCGTCCGACGCCGAGCACGTTGAGCACGATCGACAGCACGAGCACCACCGCGAGGTTGGTGGCGATGAACAGGACGATGCGTTTCATGGGGTGATGGTCTCCCGGCGGGTTCTGGATATCAGGCTGCCAATGTAAGGGTCCCCGGTCAGCGTTTCAAGTGCAACGTCGCCCCCGCCTCAGCGGGAACGACGAGTCAAACTGCGCGAACCGGGTTAAAACCAGTCGTGCCAGACCGGCGTCAGCCCCGCCGGCAATGGCGGCAGCTTGTCGAATTCCACCCTCGACTCGCCCGGCGCATGGAAATCGGTGCCGCGCGAGGCCAGGAAGCCGTAGCGGCGCGCCTGCTCGGCATAGGTTTCGTACTGGTCCGGCGCGTGGCTGCCGGTGACGACCTCGATGGCCTTGCCGCCCAGTTGCTTGAATTCGTCGAACAGCGCCCCCTCGGCCAGCGGCGAGAAGGGGTAGCGGCCCGGGTGGGCAATCACGGGGATACCGCCGGCCTTGCGGATCCAGCCGACCGCATCGGTCAGGCTGGCCCAGCGGTGCGGCACATAGCCGGGCTTGCCTTCGGTCAGGTATTTGCGGAACACCTCCGCGGTGCTGCCACAGGCGCCGATCTCGACCAGGTAGCGCGCGAAGTGGGTGCGCGACAGCAGGTCCGGATTGCCGACGTACCTGAGCGCACCTTCGTAGGCGCCGGGGATGCCGGCACGATCGAGCTGGGCGGCGATCTCGCGCCCGCGCTCGTCGCGCCCGTGGCGGGTCGCCGCCAGGCCCTGGACCAGCGCCGGCTCGTCCTCGTTCACCTGCAGGCCGACCACGTGCACGGTTTCTCCGCCCCAGGTCACGGAAATCTCGACGCCCGGCACGAAGCGCATCCCGAGCCCGGTTGCCGCGTCGCGCGCGGCCTTGATGCCGCCGACCTCGTCGTGGTCGGTCAGCGCCCAGACGTCGACCCCGCCCTTGCGGGCATAGGCCGCCACGGCGGCCGGCGCGAGCACGCCGTCGGAGACGTTGGAATGGCAGTGAAGATCGACTTTTAGCATCCGATCATTGTACCTTCAACGGGGGCGGATCACGACGCGTCCGCGCGGGAACGTGGTGCCCACCCTACGTCATGCAGCCAGGAACTCCTCGATCATCCGCGCCAGCAATTCCGGCTGGTCATGGTGCAGCATGTGGCCGGCGTCCGGCACCATGCGCGGCGTCACCCTGGCCAGGTGGCCCATGCGGCGCTCGACTTCGCCGCGCGCCTGCTCCTTCGGCCCCATCCACAGCCACATATTCGTGTGTTCGGCCTCGACCCACAGCACCGGCGCGGTGACCCGGCGCCAGCAGGCCAGCACTTCGTCGACGTGGTACAGCAGCGGGCCGTGCATCTTGTGGAAAGGGTCGCCCAGGATCTCCCATTCCCCGGCCTCGTTCTGCGCCGCCCAGTGCGGCGCCAGGAAGGCCGCGCGCTCGGCCGGCAGGCGCGGATTGGTCTTCTGCAGGCGCGCCGCCACCTCGGCTAGGCTGGCGTAGGGACGCATGCCCGGGGGCGACTTCAGTTCGTCCAGCCAGGCGGCGTAGCGGCCGGGCGCCTGTTCGGGGCGGGTCGGCGCCAGGCCGAAGCCTTCCAGGTTGATCAGGCGGGCGACACGCTCCGGACGGATGCCGGCGTAGATGCTGGCGATGTTGCCGCCCATGCTGTGGCCCAGCAGCTTGACGGCTTCGCCCGGGGCATAATGGTCGAGGATGGCGTCGAGGTCGGCGAAGTAGTCGGGGAACCAGTAGGTGTCGTTGCCCGACCGTTCGGTCAGGCCGAAGCCGCGCCAGTCGTGCGCGATCACGTGCCAGTCCCCTGCAAGAAAGTCGACCACGAACTGGAACGAGGCCGACATGTCCATCCAGCCGTGCGCCATGAAGATCTTCGGCGCGCCTTCCCTTCCCCAATGCCGGATGTGGGTGCGCAGGCCGCGGATGGTGAGGAATTCGGAACGGGATGGAGTCATGGCTTGTCTGGATGAGGGAACAAAAATCGAACGGTCGTTCACATTATAAACACAATGCTTGATAAAGCGCTCGGCGGCCCCATCTCAGCCACTTGCCGGACGACGGCGCGCGCAAGGGCGTAAAATAGCGCTTATTACAACCCTTCCGCGAGCATATCCATGGCAATTTACCAGTTGGGCGAGGATGCACCCGAGATCGACGTGTCGGCCTATGTGGCCGATTCGGCCAACCTGATCGGCAAAGTCACGCTGGAGGCGAAGGCCTCGGTGTGGGACGGCGTGACGATCCGCGGCGACAACGAGCGGATCACGATCGGCGAAAACAGCAATGTGCAGGAAGGCACGGTGATGCACACCGACATGGGCTACCCGATGGTGATCGGCAAGAACGTCACCATCGGCCACCAGGCCATGCTGCACGGCTGTACCGTCGGCGACGGTTCGCTGATCGGCATCCAGGCGGTCATCCTGAACGGCGCCAGGATCGGCAAGGGTTGCCTGGTCGGCGCCGGCGCCCTGGTGACCGAAGGGAAGGAATTCCCGGACCATTCGCTGATCCTCGGCACCCCGGCCAAGGTAGTGCGTACCCTCACGGAAGAAGACCTGCTCCGCCTGCAAGGCAATGCCGCCAGCTATGTCGAGCGCGGCCAGCGCTTCAAGGCGGAGCTCAAGAAAATCGGATAAAGAATGACGACTGACACCAGCAAGGACATCCTGCAAAAATTCATCTTCGACAACGCCGCCGTGCGCGGCGAGCTGGTCGAGATTTCCAAGACCTGGGCCGAGATCCAGTCGCGCCATGACTACCCGAAGGCGGTGAAGGGCTTGCTTGGCGAGATGGTCGCCGCGGCCGCGCTGCTGTCGGCCAACCTGAAGTTCAACGGCTCGATCGTGATGCAGATCTTCGGCGACGGCCCGGTCAAGTTGCTGGTGGTCGAGTGCGACGCCGAGCTGCACCTGCGCGCCACCGCCAAGCTGAGCCCGGGCGCCGTGGTGCCGGACCAAGCCTCGGTCACCGAGCTGCTCAATGCTACCGGCGCGGGCCGCTTCGTGATCACCCTCGACCCCAAGGACAAGGTGCCGGGCCAGCAGCCCTACCAGGGCGTGGTGCCGCTGGTCGGCGACAGCATGGCCACCGTGATCGAGAACTACATGCTGCGCTCCGAGCAGATGGACACCAAGTTGTGGCTGGCGGCCGACGACAAGGTCGCGCGCGGCCTGCTGCTGCAGAAGCTGCCGCGCCACAGCGCCGTCGAAGGCCAGGTTGCCCAGGCCACCGAGGAAGAAGACCTCGAGACCTGGAACCGCGCGCTGGCGCTGGGCGGCACCCTCAAGCGCGAGGAACTGCTGAGCGTCGACGTGCCGACCCTGCTGAAGCGCCTGTTCTGGGAAGAGACGATCCGCGTGTTCGATCCGATGAACCCGGAATTCCGCTGCACCTGCTCGCGCGAAAAGGTCGGCAACATGCTGAAGATGCTGGGCCGCGACGAGGTCGACTCGGCGCTGCACGACCTCGGCCAGCTGGCGATCAACTGCGACTTCTGCGGCAAGCACTACGAGTTCGACGCGGTCGACTGCGCCCAGCTGTTCGCCAGCGACACCACGGCCGACGCGGTGCTGCCGGCATCCGACGTCAAGCACTAACGTACTACGCACCAACAAGGACCGCATGCGCGACACGCCCCGCTCCGCTTTCCCGCACTTTTGCGAGATCGCTACCCGCTGGATGGACAATGACGTCTACGGCCACGTCAACAACGTCCATTACTACAGCTACTTCGATACGGCGGTAAACCGCTTCCTGATCGAACGGGGCGTGCTCGACATTCACGGCGGCAAGACCGTGGGGTTCGTGGTCGAGACCGGATGCTCCTACTTCCGCTCGATCGCGTTCCCGGACACCGTGCACGTGGGCGTGCGCGTGGCCAAGCTGGGCAACTCCAGCGTGCGCTACGAGATCGCTTTATATCGCAACGACGACGAGATGCCGGCCGCGGCCGGGCATTTCGTGCATGTCTACGTCGACCGCGAAAGCAGCCGGCCGGTGCCGATTCCGGAAGGAACGCGGGCGTTGCTGGCTGGCCTCGAAGCTCCTCCCAGCGCGGCATAGGTCGCATGCACGCGCGGCGTGCATATCATCGGCGTACTCGGCAGCGTTCCATTCCGCCGAGGTCTTCATGCGCCGCTTCATTCTCCCTGCCCTGCTCGCCGGCCTGTGCGCCTCCGCCCAAGCCGCCGTCCACACGATGGCAAGGTCCTCGCCAAGACGCTGATCGACTGATAGGGACAGCGGGAAGCGTGGCTGTCGGAATTCCCTGATTCCCGTACATGCCATGGGTAAAGTTGACAAAAATCAATTGGCATTAATCAACTGCACTGTCCAATGGCGCTGTGTATGAATTCGTGCACACGGTGCCGGGATAATGTCGCTTTTATACAAAGGCGACATTGCTTCGGTCAGTCGAATCCGTCGTTTTTGGAGATCAGGATGAATAAAGCAGTTTCCACGCATACCCATCGTGAAACCGATACCCCGCCGCGCAAGGTGCTGGCCCGCTACCCGATCGCGACCATCGGATCGCGCACCAGCCGCGGGGGCCAGGTGGTGCTTGCATCGAACGAGCAGTACGGCGATGAGTACCGGATTGCCTGCGTCGGCGACCGGGTGCGCTACCCGGACGGCAGCGAAAGCGTGATTACCTCGGGGGCGGGTCATGCGTCCACCTTCGCCAACCGCCCGATCGCGCTGGTCGGCAGCCACGTCGCCAACGGCGACCGCATCGTCGCGCGCGCGCAGAGCATCGGCGAGATCGTGGTGCTGGAAGGGGAACCGGTGCCGGGCCTGCTCGAGCCGGGCTATGTGCCGCCGCTGGCGGCCTGCGCCGGCTGATGTGAGGATTCGGTGTGGTCGTCCACGCGCAGGCGGGGATCCATACCGGGCAGCAGAAATCGCGCCGTCCGCTGTGTGGCGGCCGGCGCTGACGGTATCAGGGCATATGCAGGTCGATCACCTTCATGATCGCCAGCGTGGTGTCGAGGCTCATCTCGCCGGCGCGCATGGCGTCCGCCAGCTGGGCGCGCGGCAGGCTGGCGGCGGCGGCCAGCGCGTCCAGGCCGCCCGAGTCGGCGACCTGCGCCAGCGCCACCGCCATGGCGTCGGCGTCGCCGCTCTCGAAGGCCGCGGCCAGGTAGGCGGCGACGGCTTCCAGCGTGTTCAGCGTGGCCGGGTCACGGGCGGAAAAGTCCTGGGTCATGGGGAGGCGCTTGTCAGTCTTCGGGCGGCTTCTGGGCCTTGCCGCCCTTCGCGTTCTTCGGTTCGCGCGGCGGCGGCGGCGGGGTCATCATGACCGCCGGCTTCTCGTCCTTGCGCAGCACCTGCACAAAGATCTCGTTCTGCTTGATCATGCCGAGTTCGTAGCGGGCACGTTCCTCGACGGCTTCGGTGCCGTCCTTCAGGTCGCGCACTTCGGAATCGAGCTTGGCGTTGCGCGCCTTCAGCTGCTCGGTACGCGCGCGGCTGCCGGCGAGCTGGCTTTCGAGGTCGGCGACGGCCAGCCAGCCCCCTTTCCCCAGCCACAAGGGGTACTGGATCAGCAGCAGCAAGGCGGCAAGGGCAAGGGTGATGAGGCGCATCGGCTGGACAGGAAATGACGGCTGGCCGACGTCACGCCGGCCAGCTTGCTGCTAAATTACTTCAGGTTGTAGAACGCGTCGCGGCCCGGGTAGCTGGCGATGTCGCCCAGGTCTTCCTCGATGCGCAGCAGCTGGTTGTACTTGGCCATGCGGTCCGAACGCGACATCGAGCCGGTCTTGATCTGCAGGGCGTTCAGGCCGACCGCGATGTCGGCGATGGTCGAGTCTTCGGTTTCGCCCGAGCGGTGCGAGATCACGGCGGTGTAGCCGGCGCGCTTGGCCATCTCGATGGCGGCGAAGGTCTCGGTCAGGGTGCCGATCTGGTTGATCTTGATGAGGATCGAGTTGGCGACGCCCTTCTGGATGCCCTCTTTCAGGATCTTGGTGTTGGTGACGAACAGGTCGTCGCCCACCAGCTGCACGCGCTTGCCCAGCGCGGCGGTCAGGGTCGCCCAGCCGTCCCAGTCGCCTTCGGCCATCGCGTCCTCGATCGAGATGATCGGGTACTTGTCGCACCAGGTCGACAGCATGTTGGTGAAGTCCTGGGCCGACAGGTTCAGGCCCTCGCCTTCCAGCACGTACTTGCCGTCCTTGTAGAACTCGCTGGCGGCGCAATCCAGGCCGATCGCGATCTGGGTGCCCGCGTCAAAGCCGGCCTGTTCGATCGCCTGCATGATCAGCTTGATGGCTTCCTCATGGTTGGCGACCGACGGGGCGAAGCCGCCTTCGTCGCCGACGGCGGTGCTCAGGCCCTTGCTGTGCAGGATCTTCTTCAGGGTGTGGAACACCTCGGCGCCGTAGCGGATGGCTTCCTTGAACGAAGGCGCGCCGACTGGGATGATCATGAATTCCTGGATGTCCAGGTTGTTGTCGGCGTGGGCGCCGCCGTTGATGACGTTCATCATCGGCACCGGCATCTGCATCGCGCCCGAACCGCCGAAGTAGCGGTACAGCGGCAGGCCGGCTTCCTCGGCGGCTGCCTTGGCCACGGCCATGGAGACGGCCAGCATCGCGTTCGCGCCCAGGCGGCTCTTGTTCTCGGTGCCGTCCAGGTCGATCAGGGTGCGGTCCAGGAATGCCTGTTCGTTGGCGTCCAGGCCCATGATGGCTTCGCTGATCTCGGTGTTGATGTTCTCGCAGGCCTGCAGCACGCCCTTGCCGAAGTAACGCTTCGGATCGCCGTCGCGCAGTTCGATCGCTTCGCGCGAACCGGTCGATGCGCCCGACGGCACGGCGGCGCGGCCCATCACGCCCGATTCCAGCAGCACATCGCACTCGACGGTCGGATTGCCGCGCGAGTCAATGATTTCGCGGCCGATGATATCAACGATAGCACTCATGGTTTTTCAGTCTCCAGAAAGTAAGAAATCGGTAACGAGGCACTTAGCCGCAGGTGCCTCATCGTCGCCCCCGCGCAGGCGGGGGTCCAAGTTCGTGGTAGACCAACGAAACTTGGGTTCCCGCCTCCGCGGGAACGACGAGCTGTTTATTTGAAGTTCGACTCGATGAATCCAGCCTTCTTGACGATACGGTCGATCTCGACCAGCGTGCTCAAGAGCTCCTTCATGCGCCCCAGCGGCACCGCGTTCGGGCCGTCCGACAGTGCGCAGGCCGGGTCCGGGTGCGTTTCCATGAACAGGCCGGACACGCCGGCTGCCACGGCGGCGCGCGCCAGCACCGGCACGTGCTCGCGCTGGCCGCCGGACGAGGTGCCCTGGCCGCCCGGCAGCTGCACCGAGTGGGTCGCATCGAACACGATCGGGCAGTTCGATTCGCGCATGATGGCGAGCGAGCGCATGTCCGACACCAGGTTGTTGTAGCCGAACGAGACGCCGCGTTCGCAGGCCATGAACTGGTCCGGCAGGCCCACTTCCGCAGCCGCGGCGCGCGCCTTGTCGATCACGTTCTTCATGTCGCCCGGCGCCAGGAACTGGCCCTTCTTGATGTTGACCGGCTTGCCCGAACGCGCGACGGCGTTGATGAAATCGGTCTGGCGGCACAGGAAGGCCGGGGTCTGCAGCACGTCGACGACGCTGGCCACGACCGGGATCTCTTCCTCGGTGTGGACGTCGGTCAGGACCGGCACGCCGATTTCCTTGCGCACGTCGGCCAGGATCTCCAGGCCCTTGTCCATGCCCGGGCCGCGGAACGACTTGCCCGACGAGCGGTTGGCCTTGTCGAACGACGATTTATAGATGTACGGGATGCCGAGCGCCGAGGTGATTTCCTTGAGCTGCCCGGCGACGTCCATCGCCATCTGGCGCGATTCGATCACGCAGGTGCCGGCAATCAGGAAGATCGGCTGGTCGAGGCCGACTTCGAATCCGCAAAGCTTCATGCTGCATCTCCTTGCAGGGCCGGCGCGCGCTGCTCCGCCGCCTGCTGATTGGTGTTGCCGGCCTGGTGGGACAAGGCCGCCTTGATGAACGAGGTGAACAGCGGATGGCCGTTACGCGGAGTCGACTTGAACTCCGGGTGGAACTGGACGCCGATGTACCATGGGTGCACGCTGCGCGGCAGCTCCATGATCTCGCACAGGTCTTCGTTCGGGGTGCGGGCCGACACCACCAGGCCGGCGGCTTCGACCTTCGGCAGGTAGTAATTGTTCGCTTCGTAGCGGTGACGGTGGCGCTCGGTCACGACGTTGCCGTAGATTTCGGCGGCCAGCGTGCCCGGGTTCACCGCGCAGGTCTGGGCGCCCAGGCGCATGGTGCCGCCCAGGTCGGAATTCGTGTCGCGCTGCTCGACCTTGCCGTCGTGGTTCTGCCACTCGGTGATCAGGGCCACGACCGGCTGGTCGGTTTCCGGATCGAACTCGGTCGAATTCGCGTTCGGCAGGCCGGCCATGTGGCGCGCGTATTCGATCAGCGCGACCTGCATGCCCAGGCAGATGCCGAGGTAGGGGATGCCGTTTTCGCGGGCATAGCGGGCAGCCATGATCTTGCCCTCCACGCCGCGCTTGCCGAAGCCGCCCGGCACCAGGATGGCGTCATACTTGGCCAGGTGGGCGCAACCGGTGGTCTCGATCTCTTCCGAGTCGATGTACTCGATGTTGACGCGGCTTTCGGTGTGGATGCCGGCGTGGCGCAGCGCCTCGGTCAGCGATTTATAGGACTCGATCAGGTCGACGTACTTGCCGACCATGCCGATGGTCACTTCGTGCTTCGGGTTCTCCAGCGTGTGGATCAGTTTCGTCCACATCGACAGGTCGGCCGGCGGCGCGTCGATGCCCAGCGCTTCCAGGATGATGTCGTCCAGGCCCTGGTCGCGCAGCACCTGCGGGACCTTGTAGATGGTGTCGACGTCCCATACCGAGATCACGGCCTGCTCTTCGACGTTGGCGAACAGCGAGATCTTGGCGCGCTCGTCGTCCGGAATGCGGCGGTCGGCACGGCACAGCAGCGCGTTCGGCGAAATGCCGATCTCGCGCAGCTTTTGCACCGAGTGCTGGGTAGGCTTGGTCTTCAGTTCGCCGGCCGAGGCGATCCAGGGCACCAGGGTCAGGTGCACGAAGGCGGTCGACTTGCGGCCCAGGCGCAGCGACAGCTGGCGCGCAGCTTCCAGGAAGGGCAGCGATTCAATGTCGCCGACGGTGCCGCCGATCTCGACCAGCGCCACGTCCACGCCTTCGGCGCCGCGGCGGATGTAGTCCTGGATCTCGTTGGTGATGTGCGGGATCACCTGCACGGTCTTGCCGAGGTACTCGCCGCGGCGTTCCTTGCGGATCACCGATTCATAGATCTGGCCGGTGGTGAAGTTGTTCACCTTGCGCATGCGGGTGCTGATGAAGCGCTCGTAGTGGCCGAGGTCGAGGTCGGTCTCGGCGCCATCGTCGGTGACAAAGACTTCGCCGTGCTGGGTCGGGCTCATCGTGCCCGGGTCCACGTTGATATACGGGTCCAGCTTGAGCATGGTGACTTTGAGACCGCGCGATTCGAGGATCGCGGCGAGGGAAGCGGCCGCGATCCCTTTACCCAGGGAAGACACGACGCCGCCAGTGACGAATACGAATTTGGTCATTGTGCAGAAGGTGCCGAACGGCACGCGCGGGAAATAGAAATTATACCTTAAAACCCGCAAATGCTTCTTCAATACAACTTGGCAACACGCGCAAAGCCACGCCTTTGCTCGAGCTGCTTCCTGTCACGTGTTGCAAAGCAGCATCACTGCCGGCTGTCGAAAGCTTTTTGTAACCTTGAAGCAGGTAAAATTTCCGCAAATAAATAACCGAGGATGTGCAGTGAGTTTCTTTAACAACATAAATATCGGAAAGCGCCTCGGCGCCGGATTTTCCCTGGTGCTGGCGCTGACCGTCCTGATTGCCGGCGCCGGCATCTGGCGCCTGGATGCGGTGGCCGACGCCACCAGCGACATGATGGCCGCGCCGCTGGCGAAAGAGCGCCTGATCACCGAATGGCATACCCAGACCTTTGCTGCAGTGCGCCGAACCGCCGCCATCGTCAAGAGCAGCGACCCCAGCCTGGTCGAATTCTTCAAGGCCGACGGCAGCAAGACGGCTGGCCGCACCACCGAGCTGATCAAGCAAATCGAACCCCTGCTCGAAGGCGACAAGGAACATGCCCTGTTCGATCACATCAGCGCGCTGCGCAAGGCCTACACCGCGGCCAAGGACAAGGCGATCAAGCTGCGCGCCGCGGGCGATGCCGACGGCGCCGACCGGACCCTGACCCAGGAATACGTGCCGGCCGCCGACGCCTACGAAAGCGCGCTGGCCGACCTGGTCAAGATCCAGCAGCAGCACATCGACGCCATCGCCGCCGACATCAAGGCCAATAACAAGGACGGCGTGCGCATGATCGGCATACTGGCCATCGCCGCGCTCGTGCTCGGCGCCCTCTGCTCGTGGGCGCTCACGGCCGCCATCGTGCGTCCGATCCGCCAGGCGGTCGGCGTGGCCGAGCAGGTGGCCGCCGGCGACCTGACCCAGCGCATCGAATCGGACGCCAGGGACGAAACCGGGGCCCTGCTGCGCGCACTGCGCCACATGAACGACAGCCTGCTGGCGATCGTCACCCAGGTGCGCACCGGCACCGATACCATCGCCACCGCCTCGTCGGAAATCTCGGCCGGCAACCTCGACCTGTCTTCGCGTACCGAGCAGCAGGCCGGTTCGCTCGAGGAGACCGCGGCCGCGGTCGAAGAGCTGACGAGCACCGTGCGCCAGAACGCCGACAACGCGCGCCAGGCCAACCAGCTGTCGATTACCGCCTCGGAAGTGGCGACCCAGGGCGGCGCCGTGGTGAACCAGGTGGTCGCCACGATGGGCGCCATCAACGAAGCCTCGCGCAAGATCGCCGACATCATCGGCGTCATCGACGGCATTGCCTTCCAGACCAACATCCTGGCCCTGAACGCCGCCGTCGAGGCGGCGCGCGCCGGCGAGCAAGGCCGCGGCTTCGCGGTCGTGGCCAGCGAAGTGCGCACCCTGGCCCAGCGCTCGGCCGCCGCGGCCAAGGAGATCAAGGTCCTGATCGTGGATTCGGTCGACAAGGTCGACAGCGGCAGCAAGCTGGTCGACCAGGCCGGCGCCACCATGGAACAGGTGGTCGACAGCATCCGCAAGGTGACCGACATCATGGCCGAGATCACCAGCGCCAGCGCCGAGCAGCGTACCGGCATCGAGCAGGTCAACCAGGCGATCGCCGACATGGATTCCTCGACCCAGCACAACGCGGCGCTGGTCGAGCAGTCGGCCGCCGCGGCCGGCTCGCTGCAGGAGCAGGCCGGCAAGCTGGCCCAGGTGGTCGGCCTGTTCAATGTGGCCGGCCAGGCCGCCCCGCTGCCGGCCGCGCGCGCCGGCAGGGCGCTGGCTGCGCCGCGCTCCTACTGAGGAGAGATGCGGGCCGGTACAGTCGCGAACGGAATTTCGCCGGACTCGGGTTATCCTTGCGCTTCCGAATACTGGAGGCGCAAATGTCCTACGAGGAACGAGACGACTACGGCATGTACAAGAACAAGCATGGCAAGGGACCGGGCCCTGAACTGATGGGCACGAACACCCTGATCGGCGACCATGTCCATAACCTGCAGAACGAACACCTGGGCGTCATCAAGGAATTCATGGTGGACATGCGCACCGGCGCCATCGCCTATGCCGTGATGTCGTCCAGCCGCTTCCTCGGGCTGGGCGAAAAGCTGTTCGCGGTGCCCTGGCAAGCCCTGGCCCTCGACCCGCAGCACAAGCGCTTCACGATGGACATCCCGAAGGAGCGCATCGACGGCGCTCCCGGTTTCGATACCGACCACTGGCCGGACATGGCCGACCTCGAATGGGTCGGCGCGGTGCATCACTACTACGGCACGCAGCCGGCATGAGCCGCCGGGCGCTGTGCGCTGTGCGCACGCACGATCCTTGCGGCCCTGCTCCCCTTCTCCATCGCGGCATCCGCGCTCGCCGCCGACAGCTGCTCCTTGCCGGCTGCGGATCCGGTATTGCGGCCGGGCGCCCGCAGGGCCCGGACCGGACCGAGGACGAGTGGATCGACTCTACTCGAAGAACGCACCCCGTCGAAGTAAGCGGACGTTGCCCTCACCAAGCGAGCCGCCACAAACCGCAGGTCCTTCGCTCGAGTACCCGGAACTGGTTTGCCGCCCGCTTCGTTGGTTGACGAGTTGTCGAAAAATCTTACATCTTAGACAATGTCAAAATAATTTTTTTCCTAAAAACAATTAGTTACATAATTGGCACAAGTTTTGCTTATTAGGAATTGAAGTTTAAAAACCTGTTAAATAACCAAAACTAGGGCCAACTATATGTACCCATCTATCCGTCGCGCTATCCCAGCAGTTGCACTGCTCCTTGCCATGCCGTTGGCAATCGCCAGTCCCGTCACGATTTTCCAGGATAATTTCGATGGCCAGAACCGCAACCTCGTTGGTAATGGCTGGACTGAAACAGAAAATCAGAACTCGAACGTCAGGATCGTTAACAATACGCTTGAACTCAAGAGCCCGAATTCCGCAGCGACTCATACTATCGATGCCTCGGGTTACCATGACGTTCAAGTCAACTTCCTGTGGTCGCCGCTGACCGCCTCCGATCAGACTGACTTTCTGAAGGTCTCGTGGAAGAAAACTTCGGACACGGTTTTCACGAACATTGCTTCCATTTCGCTGGGCGGCCCTGGTAACTTTGCCCCCGCATCGTTTAGCCTCGGCCAATTGGCAGATAACTCCATGATCGATCTTCGTTTCTGGGTAAGTGTCGACAAAACCGGCGAAGGCGCGTACATCGATTCCTTGAACGTTACTGCAGTGCCGGAACCGGGTTCCCTTGCACTCCTTGGAATTGGACTTCTGGGCGCGGCGCTTGGATTCCGACGCAACAAATCAGCTAACCGATAAGCGCTCTACGCATCGCGTTGGAATGGTCAAGGCAATGCCCCTGACATGAACAGGCCCCAAAAGTTGTCTCCAACTTTTGGGGCCTGTTAGCTTGTTCCACAAAATCGCGCAAGACAGGACAGGGACAAGGTCTCAGCTAGCTGTTGCCGCTGCGGGTTCTCGCCTTCGCGGGATCGATCCGGTTGCTTACTTCTTCGGCGCCATCAGGTCCAGCAGGATCGCGGTCTCGGCCTTGATGGTGTTGGTCACGGTTGGCTTGAAGTCCGGCGCCCATTGCGGCGAGTGGGTGCCCGGCAGCGGCTGGCCGGCCTTCTTGGCGGCGGCCAGGCGGCCCGCGTCGACCGCGCCGACGTGCAGCAGGATCGCCTTCACGCCCGGCTGCTGGCCGTACTGCGAGAAGTCTTCCGACGTCATCTTGGCCGGCATTTCCTTCACGAACTCGGGACCGACCGCGCCCTGCACGGCCTTGACCATGCGATCGACCAGCTCGGGATCGTTGTAGACCGAATCAGTGCCCGGCTTGACTTCGACCAGCGGCTCCTTCGGCGCGCCGGCGGCCAGCGCCTCGCCCTTGGCTTCGCGCGCGATGCTGGCCAGCACGCGCTGGCGCACTTCCGGCTTGAAGGTACGCACCGACAGCGACAGCTTGACCTGGTCCGGGATGATGTTGGCCTGGGTGCCGCCCTGGATGCTGCCGATGGTGATGACCACCGGGTCGAGCGGATTGTTTTCGCGCGAAACAAGAGTTTGAAGCGCAAGCACGAGGCGTGCGGCGATCACGATCGGGTCGCGGGTTTCGTGCGGCACGGCGCCGTGGCCGCCCTGGCCGAAGACGGTGATGTTGACGACGTCGGACGAAGCGCGGAACGGACCGGCGTGGTACATGACCGTGCCGGACGGGCCGCTGGCATCGTCGTGGAAGGACAGCGCGTAGTCAGGCTTCGGGAAGCGCTTGAACAGGCCGTCCTTCAGCATCGCCTCGGCGCCGCGCACGGTCTCTTCGGACGGCTGGCCGACCAGCATCAGGGTGCCGCTCCAGGCCTTGCGGTTCTCGGCCATCAGCTTGGCGGTGCCGTACCAGGCCGACATGTGCAGGTCGTGGCCGCAAGCGTGCATCACCGGCGTGGGTTCGCCGGCGGCGTTCTTGCCGGTGGCCTTGCTGGCGAACGGCAGGCTGGTCTTTTCCTGGACCGGCAGCGCGTCCATCTCGGTGCGCAGCATCACGGTCGGGCCGGGGCCGTTCTTCATGATCGCGACCACGCCGGTGCCGCCGACGCCGGTGGTGACTTCGAAGCCCAGCTTCTTGGCGAGTTCCGCCAGCTTGGCGGCGGTCTTGTGTTCGTCGAAACCGAGTTCCGGATTGCGGTGCAGGTCCTGGTACAGGGTCTCGATCGCCGGATAGTTGGCGTTGAGCTGCTCGGTGAACGGCGCAGGCAGCGATGCCGCGCTGGCGGCGCCGCCGATGATACCGGCCAGGAACAGGGTGTTGCGGAGAATGCTGGAGGGTTTCATGGGGAGGAGTTTCACGTTGTTTGGGTGAGAAAAAAGCAGGCGCGGATGGCATGCTCCTTTTTTCAGCCTAACAGATCACTCCATTTGCAACAATGTTCAATTTAACAATTCTCCTGTATGTATGTCGGATAATACCTACAAAATGTTGCAAAAATATTTCTATTTAGCATTTTTTGATTCCTTTGGGCAATTGTCCCCACGTACAATCCAGTTTTTTCTGGCTGCACAAAGGAAATTCGATGGGATTCGTTGCAAACATCAAGATCGGCAAACGCCTCGGACTCGGTTTTGCCGTCATTCTCGCGATGACGGTGGTCATTTCCGCCGTCGGCGCCTGGCGCATGGCCGAGGTGGCCGACGCGACCAAGGCCATGATGGCCGTGCCGCTCGCGAAAGAGCGCCTGATCACCGACTGGTACACCCTGAATTTCGCGTCGATCCGCCGCACGGCGGCCATCGCCAAGAGCGCCGATCCGTCGCTGGGCGCCTACTTCAAGGAAGACGCGGCCGCCTCGGTGAAGAAAGCCGCCGAGCTGCTCAAGCAGATCGAACCGCTGATCGCGGCCAGCGGTCCGGAAAAGGAGCTGTTTGCGAAGATCCTCGAACAGCGCAAGGTGTACAGTGCCTCACGCGACGGCACCGTCAAGGCCAAGGCCGACGGCAACGCCGAAGAAGCGGCACGCATCCTCGACAAGGAATTCACGCCGGCGGCGCAGAAGTACCAGGACCTGCTCCAGGAACTGGTCACCATGCAGCGCAGCAGCATGGACGCCACCGCCAACGGCATCGACGGCAACGCCGACAGCGCTACGAACCTGATCGTGATCCTGTGCGCCTGCTCGCTCGCGCTCGGCGGCGCGATCTCCTGGGTGCTCACCCGCGGCATCGTGCTGCCGATCCGCGATGCGGTGGCGGTGGCCGAAACCGTGGCGAGCGGCGACCTGACCCGCGACATCGTCGCCTCCACGAAGGACGAAACCGGCGCCCTGCTGCGCGCCTTGCGCCACATGAACGACAGCCTGGTGGGCATCGTCGGCCAGGTCCGCGGCGGCACCGATACCATCGCCACCGCCTCGCGCGAGATCAGCGCCGGCAACCTCGACCTCTCGAGCCGCACCGAACAACAGGCCGGCGCGCTGGAAGAGACGGCGGCCTCGATGGAAGAGCTGACCACCACCGTGCGCCAGAACGCCGACAATGCCCGCCAGGCCAACCAGCTCGCCATCGCCGCGTCGGAAGTGGCGACCCAGGGCGGCGCAGTGGTCGGCGAAGTGATCACCACCATGAGTGCGATCAACGACAGCTCGCAGCGCATCGCCGACATCATCGGCGTGATCGACGGCATCGCCTTCCAGACCAATATCCTGGCGCTGAACGCCGCCGTCGAAGCGGCGCGCGCCGGCGAACAGGGCCGCGGCTTCGCGGTCGTGGCCTCGGAAGTGCGCAACCTGGCGCAGCGCTCGGCGGCCGCGGCCAAGGAAATCAAGGAACTGATCACCGCCTCGGTGGCCAACGTCGACGCCGGCACCAGGCTGGTCGACCGGGCCGGCGCGACGATGGAAGAAGTGGTGGGCAGCATCCGCCGCGTGACCGACATCATGGCCGAGATCACCAGCGCCAGCCAGGAACAGACCGGCGGCATCGAGCAGGTCAACAGCGCCATCATCCAGATGGACCACGTGACCCAGCAGAACGCGGCCCTGGTCGAAGAAGCGGCGGCCGCCGCGACGTCGATGCAGGACCAGGCCGCCAAGCTGGCCGACGTGGTCAGCGTGTTCAAGCTGGACCGCGCGCACGAGCTCGGTGTAGCCAAGGCAGCGGCGGCACCTGTCAAGGCCGCCCCGGCCCGCCCTGCCCTGCCGCGCGCCGCAAAGCCGGTGGCGAAGGTGGCCGCGGCCAAGCCGGCCAAGCGCGCGAAGCAGGCGGTGGAAGCGGACTGGGAAGAGTTTTAATGTTTTGACCGTCGTTCCCGCCTTCGCGGGAACGACGGCGGCGCTAACAAAAATCCCTGCTCCGCGTATCAAGTCCCCCCAGCAGGTGCGACATATCCACCAGGCGCTTGGCCACCAGGTGCCTCACCTCCCCCTCCCTCTGCCAGATCCCATACACGCCCAGCAGATGCGCATTCAGCACTTCGCGGCGCTGCTGTTCGACCAGGCTGGCCCACACGATCACGTTGACGTTCCCGGTTTCGTCCTCGATGGTCAGGAACAGCACGCCCTTGGCCGTGCCCGGACGCTGGCGCACGGTGACGATGCCGCAGGCGCGCGCCAGCTGGCCGTCCTGGAAATCCATCAGCACCTCGGCCGGCAGGAAGCGCTTCGCCAGCAGCTGCGGCCGCAGCAGCGCGAGCGGATGGCGGCCCAGCGTGAGCCCTTGGGCGCGGTAGTCGCCGACGATCTCCTGCCCTTCGCTGGGCGCGGCCAGGATGGGGGTCTGTTCTTCGAGGCCGGCGGGGCGCAGCAGGTCCTTGTCCGGCACCGCGCCCACCGCCTGCCACAGCGCCTGGCGGCGGTGCCCGGCAAGCAGCTCGAGCGCATTCCCGCCGGCCAGCACCTGCAGCTCACGACGCTCCAGGCTGGCGCGCCGCGCCAGGTCGGCCACGTCGACGAAGGGCCGGATCGCGCGCGCCAGTTCGATGCGTTCGGCGGCGTCCTGCGCCATCCCGCGCAGCATGTGCAGGCCCAGGCGCACCGCCGGCTGGCTATCGCCTGACTGAGCGTCCAGTTCCTCCAATGCCGACTCCCAGCCGCTGACCGTCACGTCCACCGGGCGCACCTCGATGCCGTGGCGGCGCGCATCCTGCACCAGCTGCGAAGGGCTGTAGAAGCCCATCGGCTGGCTGTTCAACAGCGCGCACAGGAACGCCGCCGGCTCGTGGCATTTCAGCCAGGAGCTGGCATAGGCCAGCAGCGCGAAGCTGGCCGCGTGCGATTCCGGGAAACCGTATTCACCGAAGCCCTGGATCTGGCTGAAGATCTGCTCGGCGAAGCCGATGTCGTAGCCCTTCTGGAGCATGCCGCCGACGATACGCTCGTAATATTTTTCGAGTCCCCCTTTTCTCTTCCAGGCCGCCATCGCGCGGCGCAGCTGGTCGGCCTCGCCCGGCGTGAAGCCGGCCGCCAGGATCGCCACCTGCATCACCTGCTCCTGGAAGATCGGCACCCCGAGCGTACGTTCCAGCGCCACCTTCATGTCCGGGCTCGGATACGTCACCAGGCGCGGATCCTCGCGCCGCTTCAGGTAGGGATGCACCATGCCGCCCTGGATCGGCCCGGGACGCACGATCGCCACCTGGATCACGAGGTCGTAGAACGCGCGCGGCTTCATCCGCGGCAGCATGCTCATCTGGGCGCGCGACTCGATCTGGAATACGCCCACGGTATCCGCCGCGCGGATCATGCGGTAGGTGGCCGGGTCGTCCGCCGGGATGTCCTGCAGCTCGAAGACGTCGCCGTGGCGCTGGCCGACCAGGTGGAGTGCCCGCCGCAGCATCGACAGCATGCCCAGCGCCAGCACGTCGACCTTCATCAGGCCCAGCTCTTCGAGATCGTCCTTGTCCCACTGGATCACGCTGCGCTCCGCCATCGTCGCGTTCTCGATCGGCACCAGGCGCGAGAGCTTACCGCGCGCCATCACGAAGCCGCCCGGATGCTGGGACAGGTGGCGCGGGAAGCCGAGCAGACGCTGCGCCAGCGATGCCCATTGCTGCGACAGCGGCGCGTCCGGATCGAGGCCGCTCTCGGCCAGCCGCGCCAGGAGGTCGGCCTTGCTGTCGAACCAGTGGTGCTGCTTGCACACCTTCTCGACGATGGCGAGGTCGATGCCGAGCGCGCGCCCGCTGTCGCGCAGCGCGCTCTTGGGGCGGTAGCTGATCACCACCGCCGCCAGCGCCGCCCTGGTACGGCCGTATTTCCGGTAGATGTACTGGATGACCTCTTCGCGGCGCTGGTGCTCGAAGTCGACGTCGATGTCGGGCGGCTCGTTGCGCTCCTTCGAGATGAAGCGCTCGAACAATAAGCTGGCCCTGCTTGGGTCGACCTCGGTGATGCCGAGGCAGTAGCACACCGCCGAGTTGGCGGCCGAGCCGCGGCCCTGGCAGAGGATGTGCCGGGAACGGGCGAAGCGGACGATGTCGTACACGGTCAGGAAGTAGTGCTCGTAGCGCATCTCGGAAATCAAGCCCAGCTCGTGCTCGATCTGCGCCTGCACCTTGGCCGGGATGCCGTCGCGGAAGCGCCGGTGCGCGCCGATATAGGTCTCGCTGCGCAGGTAGCTGGCGGCCGTGTGGCCGGGCGGGACCACCTCGTCCGGATATTCGTAGCGCAGCTCGTCCAGCGAAAAGGTGCACCGGCTGGCGACACGGATGGTCTCCTGGAGCGCCGCGCGCGGATAGATGTTCGCCAGCCGCACCCGCGAGCGCAGGTGCTGCTCGGCGTTCTGGGCCAACTGGTAGCCGCATTCGGCGACCGGCTTGCCGATCCGCGTCGCATTCAGGGTGTCCTGCAGCGGCTTACGCGAGCGCACGTGCATGAGCACGTGGCCGACCGCGACGATCGGCAGGCCGTGCTGCCAGCCGACTTCCTCGACGCTGGCGCGGTGGGCATCGTCGAAGGCGCGGTGCAGCAGGTTCAGGCCGATCCAGGCGCGGCCCGGGAAGCTCAGCGCCAGCCACGCCGCCTGGGCATGCAGGCGGTCGACCCCGGCCTGGTCGTGGCCCGGATACGCGGGCAGCAGGATCGCCAGGCAGTCCGGCATGCCATTCTCCAGGTCGGCGGGACGCAGCAGGTAGCTGCCCTTCCCGCTGCGGGTGCGCCCGAGCGTGATCAGCTCGGACAGGTTGCCGTAGCCGTTGCGGTTCTGCGCCAGCAGCACCAGCGAGAGCGCCCGACTGCCGTCCGGATGCTCCAGGTGGAAATGGGCGCCGATAATGAGCGGCAGCCTGGCCTGCTTCGCCTCCGCGTGCGCGCGCACCACGCCGGCCAATGAACACTCGTCGGTGAGCGCCAGCGCCGCATAGCCCAGTTGCACGGCCCGCGCCACCAGTTCCTCCGCGTGCGAAGCGCCCTGCAGGAAGGAAAAGTTCGACAGGCAGAACAGTTCCGCATACTGGGGCAAGCCCAGGTGCAGGCCCTGCTGCGCAGGCGACTGGGATGGTGGCGGCTCGGGTGGCATCGTCTCGGCAAATAGGTCTACAATTGTTTTAACTAAAGACAATAGTCGGGTAGCAGAGCTGTGTTTCCACAGCCCCGCCCCCTCAGAACCGTACGTGCCAGTTTCCCGGCATACGGCTCAAGTTTCTACAAAGGCCCGTTTTACCGGACCCGGTTTCTCCAACTTGATTCCCTGGCTATGCACCTGCTTATGGCAAGTGTCATGCAACAGGACCTCGTTGGACGCTATCTCTTTGCCGCCCTTGCAGCGCTCGATGATGTGATGCACGTGCATGTCGCCGACTTCTAATAGCTCGTGACATACAAGGCATCGACCATGCTGAGACATCCACAGGTCAGCGATTCTTTTTCTGCCCTGGGTCGATTGCTCCATGCGCCAGACTGCGCGCTTCTCGAAGTATTCTTCCCATGCAGGATCGTAGGGATTCGCATCCGCCTTGATCTTCTGATGACGCTCTATCGGAAGTTTTGCCGCGTGTCTCAACACCCGATACGCAAACTCGCCTTCCTCGGACATGCCACCGACTCGGACTGCAAACATCCAACTTCTTTCTCCGATCCGATGGAAATACCGCTCTTTTATCCAGTTGTTGATTTTGTTCGGATGCCGGCGTTTTGCCCATTTCCACAAGCAGTACCAAATCTGGTTGTCCACATTCGAAAACGTATGCTTCGAAACCACATGACGGTGATACCTTGCCCAGCCATCGATCACCGGGTTCAACACCTCGATGACTTTCAACTGTGGCGCCGCACATAGCTCCTTTACAAGACCCCGCACCTTCTGCAGGAAAGCCTTGACGTTCTTCCTGGATGGCTTGATCAACAGCTTGCTGTTGTATCGCCTGATGTTTTGCCCCAGGAAGTCATACCCCTCCGTAATGTGGCTGATCTTCGTCTTTTCTGGGGAAAGCGACAGACCCCGGCCAGCAAGGAACTTTTCCACCGCCGGCCTGATCCGCTCTTCCAATAACTCTCTGCTTGCACCCGTAATAACGAAGTCATCCGCGTAACGTACGAGGTTCACTTTCGCCTTCTTGCATTGCTCCTTGCTCCCGAGTGCATCCCTGAGAGCCTGTTCCAACCCATTCAGCGCAAAGTTCGCCAGCACCGGGCTGATGATCCCGCCTTGCGGCGTTCCTTTCTGCGTCGGTGCGAATACGTTCCTTTCCAAGTAACCGGCTTTCAACCATTTCCTTAATATGCTCGCGTCCATCGGGACATGTGCGAGCAACCAGTCATGGTCGATGTTATCGAAGCAGCCTTGAATATCCGCTTCGAAAATCCACTCCGCCGAACGACGTGCTCCTCTGTCGTTCGGATTACCGTGATAGCGCGCGTTCAAGTAGCACTGCGCGATCGCATCATGGGTGGAGCGAGCCTTGCGGAACCCATACGATTGCTCATCGGAGATCGTTTCGGATACAGGATCCAGCGCCAGCAAGTACAAGGCTTGCATGGCCCGGTCCCGCATCGTCGGGATGCTCAGGGGCCGCATTTTGCCGTTACTCTTCGGGACGTATATCCGTTTGAGCGGCAAAGCTTGATACCCCCGCCTCTTCAACGAATACACCGCGTCCATCTTGGTTGCCGGAGTCGACCATGTTGCGCCGTCTACTCCGGGCGTGCGTTTGCCCTGGTTTTCAGTCACCCGCCGTACGGCCAAGGCTTTGCCGTAAAACGAGCTGGTCAGCAGCCTTTGCAAGGCTTTCACCTTGTTCCAGCGCTTTTCCTGAGTCGCCTTCACGATACGGGTCTGCATTCTCCTGACATGCCTGTACGCCTCGGCCCAATCGATACCGTGCCAAGGTGTCGTCATGTCGGCAAGCGCACACGTCGACTGCCCGCTCATTTGCCTTCCTGCCTTCGAAGATTATGCAAACGCTTTCGTGACGAGAAACCAGCTGGAAGTCTGCCCGCTTTCGCGCTGGATGACTCCGGTGTGACCCTGCATCCATATCCGGACCATTACAGCCCGGCCTTTGCTTTCTCCAGCCTCCTTTACCCGCCCATCCAACAGTGTTCCTCACGGTCCACCTGCCCGAGGGCAGATAGACGGGCTTACCCTGTTCCGTTGTTTCAACAGAATGGCCAGGTTCCTTCTTTACGCCGGGGACCGTTGTCGTCTGCGTGCTCCCTAGCCAGACGGGAGACACCAGATCCCATAGCTTTTGCCCTCAGCCTTTCAGCATCTTTGGCTGGACTGTTTGCTCGCGACGCTTGCAAAGGTTCACTTTCGTTAACCATCTTCCATTCGAGCCAGGCCCAGCTCTCCGCGTGATGCTCGCAGAGGTCCTCATACCTCGCGGTATGATTTAGGTCTTTCGACCGCGGTACCTTGTCCCTGAAGCTTCGCACCCGGCCGTTACCAGCCATGCACGTTCAGGTAGGCTACTGCTGGCAGAACAGCAGGTCCTGTCATCCTTTCTTCCAGGAAGCAGGACGGTTGAAACAGCGACTTTTCAGGTCGCACCTGTACAAAAACACAGTATAACTGACGACTTCCGCAAGCGAAACATGCACGTACAAACATTGAAATGCTTCGGGGCGAAGCCTGGAGACGGCAACCCGGCGCTGGTGATCGAAGGCGACGGCATGGACGCGGCCGCGCGCCAGGCCTTCGCCGCCGAACAAAATACGACCTGCGTTTTCCTGTCAAAGGATGGCGAAGTCGATTACTTCTATCCGCACATGCGCAGCCCGCTGTGCCTGCACGCGACGCTGGCGGTGGCGGCGGTGCTGTTCGCGCGCACCCACGCTGGCGACACGATCGCCGTGCGCACGGCCATGAAGGGGCAGCGCCTGCTGCTGTCGCGCGAAGGCGACGACTATTTCGTGAAGCTGGCGCCGCAGCCGGCGCCGCACATTCAGGTCGACGCGGAACAGGTGGCGGCCCTGCTGGACGCGCCCGGCCTGGCCCTGGCGTGGGCGCCGCGCGTGGCCTCGGTCGGCAGCCCCAAGCTGCTGGTCGAGGTGCGCGATGCGGCCACCTTGTACGGCCTGGCGCCCGACCTGGCCGGCATCACGGCCTGGGGCAAGGAACACGGCGTGAACGGTTTCTATGTCTACTGCCGGCTGGACGCGGGGACGGTCGAGGGCCGCAACTTCAACCACCTCGATCCGGCCCTGGAAGACAGCGCGACCGGCGTGGCCGCGGGCGCGCTGGCCGTGGCGCTGGGCCGCGGCCTGAGCGTGCGCCAGGGCCGTGCGACCGGGCGCGACTGCCTGATCCGCGCACGGGTCGAGGACGGCGCTATCCTGGTGGGCGGAGCGGCCGAAGCCGCCTGACACACATGCATCCCGCCACCAAGCTCATGCTGGCAGCTACCCTCCTGGTGCTGGGCGGCTGCGCCTCGAAGACGGTGTCCCGGATGGGCAGCGCCGCCGCCGCCCCGCTCAAGGACCTCGGCATCAGCAAGGAAGAGATCCCGGCCGTGCTCGAGAAAGCCAAGGACAACCCCTACCGGATGCCGGCCGGCCGCAGCTGTGCCGCCATCGCGCGCGAGATCCGCGAACTCGACGAAGCGCTCGGCCCCGACTACGACGCACCGGCGGTGGAGACCAAGGAATCGCTGGCGGACAAGGCGTCCGACGTCGCCGAAGACCAGGCGGTCGGCGCGGTGCAAAGGACGGCCGAGGGCCTGATCCCGTTCCGCAGCTGGGTACGCAAACTCAGCGGTGCGGAGCGGCATTCGAAGCATGTGGCCGCCAGCCTCACGGCCGGGTCGGTGCGGCGGGCTTTCCTGAAAGGCCTCGCCTCTTCGCAGCATTGCGCCTGGCAGGAGAAGCAGCAGGCGGCGCCGAAGCCGCCGTAAAAGCCACTGGTTGGACCAATTCCCGGTCTATCCGGCGTCCTGTGCAATGCGGCTGCGCACGAAGTCGATATGGCTCTGCATGGCAGTACGCGCTTCTTCGGGACGGCGTTCACAGATCGCTTCGCATACGCAACGGTGCTGCGACAGCAGTTGCTCGGAAACATCTTCGTCCAGTTCGCGCAGGCTGGCGTTATTGATCGTGATGTGCTCGCGCAGCATGTTCAGGATACTGCTATGCAAGTGCAGGAACATGGTGTTGTGCGATGCCAGCGCAATCGCCTCATGCAGCTTGGAATCCATGCTCGCCTCGACGGCCTTGTCGCCGGCGCGGCGGGCAGACTCCAGCTGGCCCAGCAGCTCGCGGATGCGTTCGTGGTCCGCCGTATTGCCGCGCAGTGCAGCGAAATACGCGGTCGCGCCTTCCAGCACCCGGCGAAACTCCAGGATGTCGTCGCGCACGGCCGGATGATCGGCGACCAGCTGGCCCCACGGCGAGGCGCTGCTGGTGCGCAGCTGATCGGTCACGAAGGCGCCCGAACCGCTACGGCTGCGCACCAGGCCGCGCGCGGCCAGCCGCTGGATCGCCTCGCGCACGGTGTTGCGCGATACGCCGTACTGCTCTGCCAGCACCCGTTCGGAAGGGAGCCGCGCATTGGCCTGGAAGTTTCCGTCCAGCATTGCCATCTCCAACCGGCGCACGATTTCCTCGACGCGTCCCTGCATGTGCTCCCCACTATTCATTGTCTATTTTGCATGCAAATGCGAACTGGTCCAACCAGTTTGTCGTGCGCTGCAGATGCTGGAATTATGCGGACAACAAGAATAAAACGCAAAAATTAGAAGTTACAAATCAATTCCTATCGAGGAGACCGGCGTGCACCAAGCATGGAACCAAATTTATTCACCACTCGGCAGCCTGTGGCTATCCGCCCTGGCGGCTGCCATTCCCATCATCTTCTTCTTCATCGCCCTGGCTGCCCTGCGCATCAAGGGGCATGTAGCTGCGGCGATTACCCTGCTGCTGGCCATCGGCGTGGCAATCTTCGCCTATGGCATGCCGGTGCCGCAGGCGCTGGCGGCGGCCGGCTACGGTTTTGCCTACGGCCTGTGGCCGATCGCCTGGATCATCGTCACGGCCGTGTTCCTCTACAAGATCGTGGACAAGACCGGACAGCTCGACATCATCCGTGCCTCGATCCTGTCGATCACCGATGACCAGCGCCTGCAACTGTTGCTGATCGGCTTTGCCTTCGGTGCCTTCCTGGAAGGCGCGGCCGGCTTCGGCGCGCCGGTGGCCATCACGTCCGCGCTGCTGGTCGGGCTCGGTTTCAATCCGCTCTACGCCGCCGGCCTGTGCCTGATCGCGAATACCGCGCCGGTCGCGTTCGGCGCGATGGGCATTCCGATGATCGTGGCGGGACAGATCACCGGCATCGACCCGATGCATATCGGCGCCATGGCCGGCCGCCAGCTGCCCTTGCTGTCGCTGCTGGTGCCGTTCTGGCTGGTGTTCATGATGGATGGCATGCGCGGCATCCGGGAAGTCTGGCCGGCGGCGCTGGTCACCGGCGGCAGCTTTGCGGTGACGCAGTATTTCACCTCCAACTTCATCGGCCCTGAGCTGCCGGACATTACCTCGGCGCTCGTGTGCCTGTTCTCCCTGACGGTCTTCCTCAAGGTATGGCAGCCCGCCGGCGCCAAGGCCGGCACGCCGGTGGTCGCAGCCGGCGGCGGCACCGCCGCCCTCGGCGGATTCCCTGGCGGTAGCGGCGCCCGGCCGCGCAGCCGCAAGGCGTCGCCGTATTCGCCGGCGCAAACCCTCCGCGCCTGGGCGCCCTTTTTCATCCTCACCGCCGTGGTTACCGTGTGGAGCCTGCCGCCGTTCAAGGCCCTGTTCGCAGGCAAAGGGGCGCTGGCCGGCACCATCCTCAAGTTCAAGATTCCCTTCCTCGATCAACTGGTCGTGAAAACCGCGCCGATCGTCGCGACGCCGAAAGCCTACGAGGCCGTGCTCAAGGTCGACCTGGTCTCCGCCGTCGGCACCGCGATCCTGCTGACCGCGATCATCTCGGTGGCACTGCTGCGCATGAAGCCGCGCGCCGCCATTGCCGCCTTCGGCGAGACCCTGCTCGATCTGCGCCGCCCCATCCTGTCGATCGGCCTGGTGCTGGCATTCGCCTTTGTCGCCAATTACTCCGGCATGTCGTCCACGCTGGCACTGCTGCTGGCCGGCACCGGCGCCGCCTTTCCCTTTTTCTCGCCTTTCCTGGGCTGGCTGGGCGTGTTCCTGACCGGTTCGGATACCTCGTCGAATGCGCTGTTCTGTTCGCTGCAAAGCACGACCGCCCACCAGATCCACGTGTCCGACACCTTGCTGGTCACGGCCAACACCACGGGCGGCGTGACGGCCAAGATGATTTCGCCGCAATCGATCGCGGTCGCCTGCGCCGCCACCGGGCTGGTCGGCCGGGAATCGGAACTGTTTCGCTTCACGGTCAAGCACAGCCTGCTGTTTGCCGTCTTCATCGGCCTCATCACGCTGCTGCAAGCCTATGTTCTGACAGGCATGGTGCCTCACTAAGCTTTAGACATGATCATCTCTTCCGCTACCGATTATCGCGAAGCTGCGCGCCGCAAGGTTCCGCCCTTCCTGTTCCACTATCTCGACGGCGGCGCCGGCGCCGAGCAGACGCTGCGTGCCAACATCGACGACCTGCAGCAGGTGAAGCTGCGCCAGCGCGTGCTCAAGGGGTCGGAGGACCTGGACCTGTCGACCGAATGGTTCGGTGTGAAATACGACCTGCCGGTCGCGCTGGCGCCGGTCGGGCTGACCGGCATGTATGCGCGCCGCGGTGAAGTGCAGGCGGCCCGGGCGGCGGCCGCGCGCAAGGTCCCCTTCATCCAGTCGACCGTCTCGGTATGCCCGCTCAAGGAAGTGGCCCACGCTTCGAACCGGCCGATCTGGTTCCAGCTCTACGTGCTGAAGGACCGCGGCTTCATGCGCGATGTGCTGCAGCGTGCACGCGAACTCGGCGCGACCACGCTCGTCTTCACCGTCGACATGCCGGTACCGGGCGCGCGCTACCGCGACGCGCATTCCGGCATGAGCGGCGCGTCCGGCCCGCGCCGCCGCATGTGGCAGGCGATGATGCATCCGCGCTGGGCCTGGGACGTCGGCCTGCTCGGCCGTCCGCACGACCTCGGCAACATCTCGGCCTACCGCGGCCATGCGACCGGGCTCGAGGACTACATCGGCTGGCTGGCCGCCAATTTCGATCCGGGTATCGGCTGGTCCGACCTGCAATGGATTCGCGACGAGTGGCAAGGTCCGATGGTGATCAAGGGCATCCTCGAAGCACAGGATGCGCGCGATGCGAAATCCTTCGGCGCCGACGGCATTGTCGTTTCCAACCATGGCGGCCGCCAGCTGGACGGTGCACTGTCCTCGGCGCGCGCGCTGCCGGCGATTGCCGACGCGGTCAAGGGCGGGCTGACGATTTTCGCCGACGGCGGCGTACGCACCGGCACTGACGTCATCCGCATGCTCGGCCTCGGCGCCGATGGCGTGCTGCTCGGCCGCGCTTTCGTCTATGCGCTCGCCACCCATGGCGAGGCCGGGGTGCGCAGGCTGTTCGAGTTGTTCGAGAAGGACATGCGCACCAACATGGTGCTCACCGGCGTGCGCTCGATCCGCGAGATCGGGCGCGACATCCTCGCCCTGTAGACCGTCGCAATATTAGCGGAACTAAAGCCACGTCAGCCAACTCTGCTAGCAAGAGGCGATCGATCGGAGGAAATCATGAGCGCAAGCGGAAAACTCGCCGGCAAGCGGATTGCCGTGCTGGCGGCGGACGGTGTCGAACAGGCGGAACTGGACGCCGCGCTGGCGGGGCTGAAGGACGCGGGCGCGCAGGCCGCGCTGGTGGCCCTGCGTGCCGGCCGGATCCGCAGCATGCAGGGGCACCAGCCGGCCGACCTGGTCCGGGTCGACAGGACGGTCGTCAATGTCCGTGCGGCCGACTACGATGCGCTGCTCATTCCCGGCGGCTATATCTCGCCCGACCTGCTGCGCCAGTCGGCCCAGGCGCGCGAGTTCGTGCGCGGCTTCAACGACGCCGGCAAGCCGATCGCGGCGATGTCGCACGCGGCCCTGGTGCTGGTGTCGACCGGACTGGCGGCCGGGCGCAGGCTGACTTCCTGGCCGGGCGTGCGCGACGACCTGGTGAATGCCGGCGCGATCTGGTGCAACCAGGAAGTCGTGCGCGACGGCCGCATGCTCACCAGCAGGACTCCGCAGGACGCCGCCGCCTTCCTGCGCGCGCTGCTGCCCCTGCTGGCCGGCGATGCCGAAGCCGCCCCGGCCATGCTGCAGGCGAACTCCGATCCGCCGCAGCAGGCGCCCTCCGAACTGCCGGACCAGTCGCTGCGCTGGCTGGCCGCGCCCTCGCTCGGGGCCATGCTGAGCCTGGCGATCGTCGGGGTCGGCGTGGTCGCGGCCAACCGCAGCCTGCGCAAGCGCGAAAGCCGGGACGCGCAATCCGGGCAGGTGCAGGCCGGCCCGGACGCTTGACCGGTCCGCCCTCGTCCGGCCGCGCGTGCGCCGGAGCGCGGCAAGCGCTTCGTGATATCGTCATGCCAACTTCCGGAGAGTTTGTCCATGCGGCTCCTGCGCATCGTCGTGCTTGCTATACTGTGCATTCCCTGGCTCGCCTCGGCGGCGCCCCTGCGTGTTGTCCTGGACGAAAACTACCCGCCTTTCGTCCACCGCACCGCGGACGGCCAGCTTGAAGGCTATACGGTCGACCTGTGGCGGCTGTGGGAGAAAAAGACCGGCAGGCAGGCCGAGCTCATCGCCGTGAACTGGGCCGACGTCCAGCCGACGCTCGCCAGTGGCAAGGCCGACGTGATCGATACCATCTTCCGCACCGAGGAGCGCACCGCCACCCTCGATTTCTCGAAGCCCTACGCGACGGTCGGCACGGCCGTGTATGCCGATGCGTCGATCGGCGGCGTCCACGACATTGCCAGCCTGAAAGGATTCGAAGTCGGTGTCCAGGCCGGTGACGCCTGCGCCGAGGAACTGCGGCGCGCCGGCGTCACCGGGGTGCGGATCTACCCGAACTACCGGTTGCTGGTCGACGCGGCCGCCAGCCAGAGCATCAAGCTGCTGTGCATGGACGAATATTCGGCCGACTACCGCCTGTACCAGCTCGGCCTGCAGCGCCAGTACGTCAAGGCCTTCGAAGTCACCCGTAACGGCCTGCGGCGCGCCGTCAGGAAGAGCGACGCCGCCACCCTCGCCATGGTCGAGGACGGCATGGCGCGGATCACGCCGGACGAACTCGACGCCCTGCACGACAAATGGATGGGCCGCACCCTCCCCTTCGTCCGCTACGCCGGGCGGCTGCTGCTGGCCCTGCTTGCGCTGGGCGGGCTGGTGCTGCTGCTGGCCGTCTGGCTGACTTCCGTGCGGCGCGCGGTACGCAGGCGCACCGCCGAGCTCGAACAAGAAAAGGCGCAGCTGCGCACGCTGGTCGAAAGCAGCCCCGACGCGATCTGGCTGAAGGACCCCGACGGTATCTACCTCGCTTGCAACACGCGGCTGGAGGAGCTGGTGGGCAAGCCGCGCGCGGACATTGTCGGCCGGCGCGACGAGGACTTGTTCGCGCCGGCCGCGGCCGAGCGCATGCGCAACACCGATCTCGAGGCGCTCCGCACCGGCACGCCGGCCGTGCACGAACAGCGCCTGACGGCCCCTGGCGAGTCGAAGGAGCGGAGCTTCGAAACGATCAAGACCTCGGTCGTCGCCGCCGACGGCAAGGTCCTGGGCGTGCTGGGCGTCGGGCGCGACGTGAGCATGCGCCTCGAGCACGAGCGCACCATCCGCAGGCAGGAACGCTTGCTCACGGAAATGAGCGCCCTGGCCCGGATCGGCGCCTGGGAGCTCGACCCCGCCACCGGCCACCTGGAGTGGACCGATGAGCTGGCCAGGATCTATGAACTGCCCGCCGGGCAGCCGGTGACGCTGGCCGCCTGCGAGGCCTGCTACAGTGCGGAAGACCGGGCGCTGGGCGAGCGCGCGCGCGACAAGGCCTTTGCCGCCGGTAAGCCTTTCGACCAGGAATTCCGCATCCTCACCGCGGCCGGCACGCGCAAGTGGGTCCGCGTGCTGTGCGTCCCCGTGACCGCGGACGGCCGGACGGTACTGAGCGGCACCGTGCAGGACGTGACCCAGCGCCGCGACCTCGAAGAATCGATGCGGATGGCGAACCTGATCTACCGCACCAGCTCGGAGGCGGTCGTGGTCACCGACGAAGCCAACCACATCGTCGACGCCAACCCGGCCTTCACGGCGCTGACCGGCTATGCGCTGGACGAGGTTGCCGGCTGCGAGCCGTCGCTGTTCGGCTCGAGCATGCACGACCAGGGTTTCTACGCCCGCCTGCGGCAGTCGCTGGCGGCCAACGACCACTGGCAGGGAGAGATCCACGACCGCAACAAGGACGGGCGCTTCACGGTGAAGTTCGTCAACATCCGCGTAATCCGGCATCCGGACGGCCGCGTCTACCGCCACGTGATCCAGTTCCAGGACATCAGCGAGCAAAAGCAGAAGGACGAAGTGATCTGGCGCCAGACCAACTTCGATTCGCTGACCGGCCTGCCGAACCGCCGGCTGTTCCTCGACCGCCTGCAGCAGGACCTGAAGAAGGCCCAGGGCGCGGGGCGCCGGCTGGGCGTGCTGCTGCTCGACATCGACCGCTTCAAGGACATCAACGACGGCTACGGCTACGCCCGCGGCGACGAGGTCCTGGTCGAGCTGACCCGGCGCATGGCGCGCCGCATCCCGGCCGACGCGACCATGGCACGCCTGGGCGGCGGCATGTTCGCCATCGCGGTCGGCCAGGGCGAACAGCAGCTGCACCTCGAGACCATCGCCGGCGCCCTGAGCGACGGGGTGGCGGCGCCGCTGCGCCTCGGCCCCGACGGCATGGCCTACCTGTCGGCCAGCATCGGCATCAGCGTCTACCCGGACGACGGCGCCGACCCCGGCGCCCTCCTGGCCAGCGCCGAACACGCCATGTACAAGGCCAAGCGTGCCGGGCGCGGCCACTTCCAGTATTTCACGACCTCGCTGCAGCAGCAGGCTGCGCACAAGCTGAGGCTGACCAACGACCTGCGCATGGCGCTCGCCCGGCGCCAGCTGCACGTGTACTACCAGCCCATCGTCGAAGCCGACACCGGGCGCGTGCGCAAGGCCGAGACGCTGCTGCGCTGGGAGCATCCCGAGCTGGGCCTGATCAGCCCGACCAGCTTCATCCCGCTGGCCGAGGAGACCGGCCTGATCGACGACATCGGCGAATGGGTGCTGGGCGAGGCCATCGCCAGCATCGAGCGCTGGCGCCAGAAATACGACTGCCTGATCGAACTGAGCGTGAATATCTCGCCGATGCAGTTCGAGCGCCAGGGCAAGCTGCCGTGGCTGGACCGCATCCTGGCGATGGAGTCGTCGAGCCGCAGCATCACCGTGGAAATCACCGAAGGCATCCTGGTAAGCGACGCCGCCCAGGTCTCGCGCTGCCTCGGCGCCCTGCACGGCGCCGGCGCCAAGGTCTCGATCGACGATTTCGGCACCGGCTTCTCTTCGCTGGCCTACCTGAAGCACTTCGATGTCGATTACCTGAAGATCGACAAGTCCTTCATCGACCAGCTGGCCGAGGACGGCAGCGACAAGGCGGTGACGGAGGCGATCATCGGCCTGGCGCACCGCCTCGGCATCGAAGTGATCGCCGAGGGCGTCGAGCACGAGGCCCAGCGCGCCCTGCTGGCCGCCTTCGGCTGCGATTACATCCAGGGCTGGTACTACTCGAAAGCCCTGCCGCGCGAGGCCTTCGAGGAATACCTGGAGCGGCAGATGGCGTACTGAACGGCGGATGGATTATCATTCAATCATGAACCCACCCGCCAGCCAATACACACTTCAGCAGAAAGTCTTCCTGTTTCTCCTGGCCATCGTCACCATCGGTTTCGGCTGGATCCTCATGCCGTATGCCGGCGCGGTGTTCTGGGGTGTCGTGCTGGCGATCCTGTTCATCCCCCTGTACCGCCGCCTGCTGCGCGCGACCGGCCAGAAAGCCAACCTCGCCGCCCTGCTCACGCTGGCCTCGATCGTGGTGATGGTGATCATCCCGGTGGCCCTGATCAGCGCTTCGCTGGTCCAGCAGGCGGTCGGGATCTATAACATGGTCGGCTCCGGCCACATCGACTTCGGCCAGTACTTCCGCCAGATCATCGCGGTGCTGCCGGACTGGGTGGTCAGCCTGCTGGAGCGCTTCGACCTCACCAGCATGGCCACCCTGCAGCAGAAACTCTCGAGCTTCGCGGCCCAGGCCAGCCAGGTCGCGGCAAAATACACGCTCAACCTCGCCAGCAATACCTTCGATTTCCTGGTCAGCATGACCATCATGCTCTACCTGCTGTTCTTCCTGCTGCGCGACGGCCATTCGCTGGCGGGAAGGATCAGGACCGCGGTACCGCTGAGCCGCAAGTACAAGCAGCGCCTGTTCAGTAATTTCACCACCGTGATCCGCGCCACCGTCAAGGGCAACGTGCTGGTGGCGATGGCGCAGGGCGCGCTGGGCGGGCTGATCTTCTGGATCCTGCACGTGCAGGCGCCGCTGCTGTGGGCGGTGGTGATGGCCTTCCTGTCGCTGCTGCCGGCGATCGGCGCGGCGATCGTGTGGGCGCCGGTGGCGGTGTACTTCCTGGTCACCGGCGCAGTGTGGCAGGGCGTCGTCCTGATTCTGTTCTGCGTGTTCGTGATCGGCCTGGTCGACAACGTCCTGCGCCCGATCCTGGTCGGCAAGGACACCAAGCTGCCGGACTACGTGGTGCTGCTGTCGACCGTGGGCGGCATGGCCTTGTTCGGCCTGAACGGCTTCGTGATCGGCCCGGTCGTCGCGGCGCTGTTCGTCGCTTCCTGGGATCTGTTCTCGACGGCGGAAGAGTTCCACCAGGAGTAATCAGGGCGGGTCCGCCTCCTGCAGGCGGTGCGCATCGCCCGTATCGAGCTGCATGCCGTAAATGCGCTTGAGGTCCCGGATGCGCGCCAGGCTGTCTTCGCCGAACGCGCTCTTGCCTTCGAAGGCGTACAGGACGATCCCCTCCACCAGGTCTCCGAGGCTGATGTCGTGGTATTCCGCCAGCGCCTTCAAGACCTTCAGCATCCGCTTTTCGATGCGCAGTCCGGTCTGGACCCGCTCCACGGTCACGCGTTCAGTCATGGCGGCCCTTGGAGCGGTCCGGCAGGATAAAGCGCGTACGGGCGGCGCCGGAGGCCAGCAGCGCTGTCGAATAATAGCTGTCGAGCAGGCCGCGCTCGCACAGCTCCGGATGGGCCTCGATGAAGGCATCCCAGTCGTCCGGGCCTGGCGGCGCACGTTCGGCCACCAGCGCCATGAAGGCGACCGTCATGGTCTCGTGGTACAGGTCCGGCTTGCCGAGCTTGCCGGCAAGCGCCTGCAGGCCGTCCCGCATCGCCACGCAGGCTTCCAGAAAGGGCCGGTCGCGCAGCAGCAGGAAGGCTGCGCGCAGGTGGGCGCGGTGGTCGAAACCGGCGGGCGCAAGCTGACCGGCGGTGAAGGTGTCGATAAATTCCTGGTCAGTCATGCATGCCTCAAAAATGCTCAGGTATGTTACCAATGTACCAAAATAACGTCAATACGACGCTGCTCTGCAACATGACTCCCGATTATGAGACGCATTGTTGCAGTTATGAGACGTTTAACTTCTTGCCCATGGTTGCCAGCTGGTAAATTCGTGGAAACGTGATTTTTACCAAGGAGCAAGTACTTGAAACTCAACCCGATCCGCCATTCCCTGCTTCTCGCCCTGTACGGCGGAGCCGCCCTGGCCACCCTGCCGTTCGGCGCCACGGCCCAGACCACCGCCCCGGCCGCCTCGTCCGATACCGGCATGCAGAGCGTCAGCATCGTCGGTTCGCGCCGCGTCGGCAACACCTCGGCCACCGACACCACGGTCCCGGTCGACTACATCCCGCTGACCAAGTCGGCCGAGCAAGGCGGCCAGTTCGACCTGGCGCAGACCCTGACCAACATCTCGCCCTCGTTCAACTCGACCCGCCAGACGGGCGCCGACGGCGCCGACCTGGTCGATTCGGCCGCCCTGCGCGGCCTGGGCTCGGACCAGACCCTGGTGCTGGTGAACGGCAAGCGCCGCCACACCACCGCCCTGGTCAACCTGTTCGGCGCGCGCAACCGCGGCAATACCGGCACCGACATGAACGCGCTGCCGCTGCTGGCGATCAAGGATGTGCAGGTGCTGCGCGACGGCGCCGCCGCGCAATACGGTTCCGACGCGATCGCCGGCGTGATCAACGTCGAGCTGAAGAAGAGCCTGGGCTGCGAATCGATCCTCGGCTTCGGCGAATACTCCAGGCACGACGGCAAGAACTGGCTGGCCTCGGCCTACTGCGGCGTCGCGGTGGCGGACGGCGTGCTGGGCATCACCGGCGAATACTACGACCGCGGCCGCTCCAACCGCGCCGACGCCGACAACCCGCGCACCATCGGCGACACCAAGAGCCAGAACAAGACCGTCTACGTGAACGGCGAATTCCCGGTCGGTCCCGGCAAGCTGTACCTGACCGCCGGCGCGCAGACCCGCGACGCCTCCTCGGCCGCCTGGGCGCGCGGCGGCATCGGCTCGGACGACATCCCCTCGCGCAACTCGGCGGCGATGTATCCGGCAGGCTTCGTCCCCTACATCAACGGCGACATCGACGACCGCTACGCCATCCTCGGCTACCGTACCCGCCTCGGCGAATGGGCCGGCGACTTCTCGCAGACCTACGGCTACAACCGCATGCGCTACACCATCGCGCACACGCTGAACGCCTCGATCGCGAATCTCGATTTGAGCAAGGGCGGCAAGGGCATCAGCCCGTCGCAGTTCGACGCCGGCGGCTTCTCGTTCCGCCAGCTGACCACCAACGCCGACTTCAGCCGCTTTTACCCCGATGTCCTGGGCGGCCTGAACGCGGCCTTCGGGATGGAGTATCGCGCCGAGAACTACCAGATCTTCGCCGGCGAACCGGGCTCCTACATCGACGCCGACGGCGTGGGCGTGGGCGGCAATGCCGGCAGCCAGGGCTTCCCGGGCTTCCAGCCGGGCGACGCCGCCAACCGCAACCGCCACAGCAGCGCCGCCTACCTCGACTTCGAGGCCGACCTGACCGCCCGCACCAAGCTGCAGGCCGCGCTGCGCCACGAGCGCTACTCGGACTTCGGCTCGACCACCACCGGCAAGCTGGCCGGCTCCTTCAGGGCGACCGAGGATGTCCTGCTGCGCGCTTCCGCCAGCACCGGCTTCCGCGCACCGTCGCTGCAGCAGGTCTACTTCTCCTCCACCTTCACCGACTTCATCAGCGGCGTGCCGATGGACGTGGTGCTGGCGCCGAACGGCGGCAAGGTCGCCAACGCGGCCGGCATTCCGCAGCTGAAGGAAGAAAAGTCGAAGAGCTATACGCTGGGCCTGACCTGGACCCCGACCAAGTCGGTCTCGGTGACGGCCGACCTGTACCACATCGACATCGACGGCCGCATCGTGCTGTCGGGCCGCTTCGACGCCGAGAACTACCCGGCGCTGGGCGCGACGCTGCAATCGCTGGGCGTGGGCCAGGCGCAGTTCTTCGTGAACTCGATCGACACCCGCACCCAGGGCCTGGACCTGACCGCCTCGCACCGCGCCAACGTCGGCGCCGGCAAGCTGGTCACCTACCTGGCGATGAACTTCAGCCGCACCGAAGTGACCGGCGTGCACGCCCCGGCCGCGCTGGCGGGCTTCGAGGACGTGCTGCTGTCCGAGCGCGAGCGCCTGTTCATCGAGCAGGGCGGCCCGCGCCGCAAGGCCACGCTGGACTTCGACTACACCCAGGGCCAGCTGGAAACCGACTTCCGCATCGTGCACTACGGTCCGCAGACCCTGGGCACCTTCTCGGGTCCGCCGGTGCCGAACCAGTACTACAAGTCGAAGACGTCGGCCGACTTGTCCTTCACCTGGGCCTTCACCGAGAAGACCAAGCTGACCGTGGGCGGCACCAACATCTTCAACGTGCACCCGACCGCGCAGAACCCGGACGAGACCGACAACGGCTTCAAGTACGAAAGCGTGCAGTTCGGCCTGAACGGCGCGGCCTACTTCGCGCGCCTGGCGCATAAGTTCTAAAAGCGTCGCTCCCGCATCACCCCGTCGTTCCCGCGCAGGCGGGAACGACGGTCCTACCGAAACTCGTCCTTACGTGAGTTGTGTTATGTTGGAGACCGATGACGCGGCTGAATGCCCCGATCATGTGGAAGTCATTCATAACGGCAATGCACAGCATGGACCCTTTACCGTTATTGTCCCTGGTCGTACCGTTCTACAACGAAGAGGAAATGATCGGGCAATTCTTTGACCGCGTCATTCCCGAACTCGAGGGCATCCCGGGCATCCGCTTCGAAATCGTGTGCGTCAACGACGGCAGCCGCGATCGTACGCTCGAACAATTGATCATCACTTCGCGCCGGGACGGACGGGTTCGCGTGATCGACCTGACCCGCAATTTCGGCAAGGAAGCCGCCCTTACCGCCGCCATCAACGAGGCGCGCGGCGACCTCATCGTGCCGTTCGATGCCGACCTGCAGGATCCGCCCCACGTGATCGGCAAGCTGGTCGACAAATGGCGCGAAGGCTACGACGTCGTGCTGGCCAAGCGCGTCGACCGCGAATCCGATTCCCTGCTCAAGAAATGGACCGCAGTGTCCTTCTACCATTTCCACAACGACGTGGCGGACGTCAAGATTCCCGAAAACGTCGGCGACTTCCGCCTGTTCACCCGCTCGGTCTGCGATGCGCTGAAGGCCCTGCCGGAATCCTGCCGCTTCATGAAGGGCCTGTTCGCCTGGGTCGGCTACCGCACCGCCGTGGTCGAATACGTGCGCGAAGCACGGGCCGCCGGCAAGACCAAGTTTTCCGGCTGGAAGCTGTGGAATTTCGCGCTCGAAGGCATCACCAGCTTCAGCACCCTGCCGCTGCGCATCTGGACCTACCTCGGGCTGTCGGTGGCCCTGCTGGCGATGAGCCGCGCCTTCTACCTGGCGGCCCGCACCCTGATCTATGGCGTCGACGTGCCGGGCTATGCCTCGCTGGCCACGGCGATCCTGCTGCTGGGCGGCATCCAGCTGATCGGCATCGGCGTGCTGGGCGAATACATCGGGCGCATCTACCTGGAATCGAAGGGCCGCCCGATCTACCTGGTGCGCCAGCGCTTCGAAGGGACGGCTCCGCATGCCTGACGGAACCCTCTCGGGCCGCGCCATGTCCGGCCGCGCCACCCGCATCATGCTCGGCCGCTTCCTCGTCTATGCCATGGTCGGCGCGGCCGGCACCGCCGGGCACTACGCCTTCCTGATCACGGCCGTCTCGGCCGGCATGCTGGCGCCGGTGCCGGCCTCGATCCTCGGCGCCGTGGTCGGCGCCGTCATCAACTTCGTGCTGAACACCCTCGTCACCTTCCGCGGCCGGCTCTCGCTCGGCACGGCGGCGCGCTTCTTCGCCACGGCGGCGCTGGCGGTGGCCGCCAATGGTGTGCTGATGTCGGCCCTGCTGGCCACCTTCGACCTCGACTACCGCCTGGCCCAGCTGCTGGTCACGGCGGTCCTGCTGTGCGCCACCTTCGGAATCAATTCGGCATGGACCTACCGGGCAAGGAAGGCGCACTGAACCCGGCCCACGGCTCCCGGGCGCGCCGCGCCGGCATCGCAGGCTGGCTGGACGGCGGGCTGCCGCTGGCGCGCTCCCGCTTCATGCTGCTGTGCGGCGCGATCGGCCTGCTCGCCCTGCTGCTGCGCCTGCCGACCCTGTCGAGCCGTTCGCTGTGGCTGGACGAGACCTACAGTGCCTGGTTTTCCGCGGTGCCGCTGCGGGCGCTGTGGACCCAGGTGCCGCTCTACGAAACCCATCCGCCCTTCTATTACACGCTGCTGAAAGCCTGGAGCGCCCTGTTCGGCAGGAGCGAAGCCGCGCTGCGCAGCCTGTGCGTGCTGGCCAGCGTGCTGACCGTGGTGCTGATTCCCGTGTGCGCGCGCTGGGCGCGGCTGGGCGCGCGCGCCGAGCGCATCGGCCTGCTAGCCGCGCTGCTGCTGGCGGTGAACGCGAACAGCATCCTGTTCGCCCAGCAGGCCCGCCCCTACGCCATCCACGCCCTGGCCGGCATGCTGGCGGTATTCTTCTCCTGCATGCTGGTACTGGACCTGGCCCGTCCGTCCGCGCCGGGCCACCGATCCCGCCTGGGCACCTGGGCCGCCGGCCTGGCGCTCAGCGCCAGCCTCACGCTTTGGCTGCACAACACCGGCGTGTTCGCGGCCTTCGGCATCTGGACCGGCATGACGGCCGGCCTGCTGCTCGGCTCAAGCGGCGCGCGCGCGCGCCAGGCGACGGCGGTGGGCCTGGCCGGCCTCGGCGCCCTGCTGCTGTGGTCGCCCTTCCTGCCGATGCTGCTGCGCCAGAGCGCCGCGATGGCCAAGCTGTCGTACTGGATCCGCTTCAGCCCCGGCAAGATCACCGGCGCCTGGACCGTGATGTCCGGCGGCCAGCTCCTGCACTACCCGATGCTGGCGCTGGTGCTGCTGGCCTTCGCCTGGCTGTGGAAGCGCTCGCGGCCCCACTTCTGGCTGCTGGCCTACACGATGGCGCTGCCGATCCTGGCGATGGGCGCCTACAGCCTGCTGGTCAAGCCGGTATTCCTGTCGCGCCTGTTCGAATGGCTGGCGCCGCTGACCATGGCGCTGGCCGCGCTCGGCATCGCCACGCTGCGCCCGGCCTGGCGCCTGCCGGTCCTGGCCCTGGTGCTAGCCTTGTCCGCCTGGGAGGTGCAAGCCTTCTACCGCTCGCACACCGAGAACTGGCGCGAGATGCTGGCGCAACTGCAGCGCGAGGCGCGGCCGGGCGATCTGGTGCTGGCCTTCCCGAACGAGGTGCAGATGCCGGTCTCCTACTACATGAAACGCGGTCCGGCGGTGAGCTACCTGCCCGGCCCCTTCCCGGCCCTGGGCCTGGCGCGCCGCTACACCGGCAATGCCGGGGCGCCCGACATCGCGCCCGAGGATGCCGCGCGCCTGCGTTCGCTGCTCTGGGGGCGCCACCGGGTGTGGCTGATCGAGCGGCGCGCCGACCTCTACGATCCGGACGGCCTGGTGAAGAAGGAGCTGGATGCCTGCTGCCGGCTGGTGCGCAAGCTGGAGGGGAATGGCGCCGATGTCTCGCTGTACGAGGTGGATTGAGCGCAGGTCTCAGCGGGATGGTAACCGAAAATACAACACTACCGTGTCGTCTTAGTTACATTCAATTGACACGAAAAAAGGCCAATGCTTTGATGGGACACGCCTGACTGCGAGAGGATTCACGGAACGCCAGCCGGGCATTCGACGAATCCCAATCTTGGAGACCTTCCGATGGCTACATCGCATTCGGCTTTTCTGCAAAAGCCGCTGACGCTCGCGGTTCGTTTTGCCCTGGCCACCCTGGCGGCCGTACCGCTGGCCGCCTTTGCCCAGGACTCGACCACCTCGACCACGACCGATACGACCAAGAGTCCCGCTGCCAACCAGCAGGTCCAGCGCGTGGAAGTGACCGGCTCGCGCATCCGCCGCACCGACCTCGAGACCCCCAGCCCGGTGCAGATCATCAGCGCCAAGGAGATCAGGGAAACGGGCTACACGTCCGTGTCCGAGGTGCTGCGCAACATCACCGCCAACGGCCAGGGCACCCTGTCGCAATCCTTCAGCGGCGCCTTCGCGGCCGGCGCATCCGGCATCTCGCTGCGCGGCCTGACCGTCGGCGCGACCCTGGTGCTGATCGACGGCCAGCGCATGGCGCCCTATGCGCTGTCGGACGACGGCCAGCGCAGCTTCGTGGACATCAGCCAGATCCCGATGGAGGCCATCGACCGCATCGAAGTGCTCAAGGACGGCGCTTCCTCGATCTACGGTTCGGACGCGGTGGCCGGCGTGGTCAACGTCATCCTGAAAAAACGCTATACGGGCAACGAGCTCACCGCCGAAGTCGGCCAGGCCTGGCGTGGCGACGGCATCACCGCCCATGCCTCGGGCATCCACGGCTGGGGCGACCTGGATCGTGACGGGCACAACGCCTACATCGCGCTCGAATACCGCCACCAGAACGAAATCCTGGCGAGCAATCGCAACAGGGGGTTCACGAATACCGACTGGACGGCGCTCGGCGGCAAGAACCTGACCCGCGGCGTGCCGACCGCGAACAACGGATTCCTGCCGGCCAGCATCACCGGCTACCTGATCGATCCGGACACCGGCGCCGTCACCAATCTGCCGGGTTGCACCAGCGCCCAGTTCAATGCCGGGCAGTGCGCCTACCGCGACCGCGGCCTCCAGTTGCAGCCGGGCACCAAGAACATCAACCTGCTCGGTTCCTATGTCCAGAAGCTGGGCGACGACTGGCAGCTCAACCTGAAGGGCTCCTACTTCCGTTCGGAGGCGGAGCAGGTCAACCGCTATGCGAGCACGCTTGGCCTGGGCGGGCTGTCGGCACTGGCCTACGGACCGGGCATCCCTCCGCAGGCGACGCCGCCGGGAGCGCCCATCCTGATCACGGTCCCCGCCACCTATCCCGGCAACACGACCGGGCGCCCCCAGGTCCTGCAATACAATTTCCCCGAACTGGGCGGCAGCCGCGCCGGCGTGAAGTCCGACACCTACCGCCTGGGGGCCGACCTGGCCGGCAGCTGGGCCGGCTGGGACCTGACGGCCGCCATCGGCGCCAGCGAAAGCAGGGTCAAGCAGGATATCAACAACCAGTTCAACATCCTCAACCTGCAGGCGGCCTTCAACGACCCGGTCCATCCCTACCTGGTCGGCGCGGCCGCCAGCGGCAACACGCAGGCGCAGCGCGACTTCATCGCCCCGCTGGAGCACTCCAAGGCCACCAGCAAGCTGCAGTTCATGCGGGTGTCCGCCGGCCGCGAGCTGATGCCCTTGCAGGGCGGCGCGCTGGCCCTGAATCTGGGGCTCGAATATACCCATCGCGCGCTCGATGCCCAGGCCCCGCCCAGCGTGGCCAACGGCACCCAGATCGGCAACAACGCCTGGGCCATCGGCACCCAGAACATCGCCGCCGGGTATGGCGAGATCGTGGCGCCGGTGCTGAAGAACCTGGAGCTCGACGCCTCTGTACGCTACGACAAGGTGATGGGCGTCGACAAGGCCGTCACGCCGAAGGCCGGCTTCAAGTGGTCGCCGCTCAGCCAGGTCACCTTGCGCGGCACCTATACCGAAGGCTTCCGTGCGCCGAACCCGGCCGAGATCGGGAATACCGGCAATTACTTCTTCGCCAACACGCAGCCCGACCCGGCCCTGTGCGCGAATGCGGGCGCCGATCCGACCACGACACCCGGCAACTTCCCGCAGCAGTGCAATGTGTCCATTGCCGGCGTCCAGACTCCGGGCAAGAACCTGAAGTCGGAAAAGTCGCGGTCCTATACCTTCGGCCTGATCCTGGAACCGGTCCGCAACGTGAATGTCTCGCTGGACTACTACCACATCCGCATCGACAACCAGATCATCAGCGCCATCAACGATCCGGCCTATGACCCGACGCCCTTCCTGGTGCGCGGCGTGCCGATCCCCCAGCCCTTCGTCAACCCGAACGGGACGCTCTCGACCGTCACGCCACCGGTCGGCAATGCGCTGTTCGCGCCTTACCCGTTCGAGAACGCGCTGTACACCATGACCAATGGCATCGACCTCGATGCGCGCATGAACTGGCCGCTGGCGGGCGGCAAGCTCACCGCCCAGCTGACCGCCACCCACATGATCTCGTACAAGCAGGGCACCGTCGGCGCCGAAGCGATCCAGCTGGCCGGCACGCACGGGCCGTCGGCCACCTCGGGCGACACCGGCAACCCGCGCGACCGGGCCCAGCTCAAGTTCGGCTGGGACAAGGGTCCGCTGACCTTGTCCACCACCGTCAACTGGGTCAGCAGCTTCGACGTGAACGACCCCTCGTCGGCCAACGCCGCGACCTGCGCGGAGGCGATCTCCTTCGTGTTCGCGACGCCCAATCCGCAGTTCTGCCGGGTCCGTGCGTTCACATCGGTCGACGTCTACGGCGAATACCGGCTGTCGAAGCAGCTGAGCTTGCACGCTTCGGTCCTGAACCTGTTCAACAAGCCGCCGCCACTGGACTTCCAGACCTATGGCAGCTCGCCGTCGACCTTCTACAACCCGGCCCTGCACCAGGCCGGGGCGGTGGGCCGCTTCGTCAACCTCGGCCTGAACTACAAGTTCTGACTCAGGCCGGAAACCGCACCGTCGCAGCGAGCCCGCCCAGCCGCTGCGACTCGCCCAGCGCCAGCGTGGCCCCATGCCGTTCGGCGATCGCCTTGATGATGGCCAATCCCAGACCCGACCCGGCGGCCTCGCTGCCGGGGACGCGGTAGAAGCGGTCGAACACGCGCTCGCGTTCTTCGAGCGGGATGCCGGGGCCGCTGTCCTCGACCGTGACGCTCAAGGCGCCCTGCTCCGCCATCACCGATACATCGACCGTGCCGCCGCCCGGGGTGTACTTGATCGCGTTGTCGACCAGGTTACGCAGCAGGATCATCAGCGCTTCCGGCTGGCCTTCGACCTGGCCGGGGTCGGCGCGCTGCAGGCCGAGGTCGATGCGCCTGGCCTGGGCCACGCCGATCAGGTCGGCCACCGCGCGCTTGGCAAGGCCGGCCAGCTCGACCGGCTGGTGCGGGGCGGCGCTGGCTTCCTGGCGGGCCAGCACCAGCAGCTGCTCGACCAGGCGGGTGGCGCGCTCGATGCCGGCCGACAGGCGCGAGATCGCCAGCTTGCGCGCCTCGAGGCTGTCGGCGCGGCTCTCGGAGCGCTCCAGGCTCTGCACCTGCAGCTTGAGCGCGGCCAGCGGCGTGCGCAGCTCGTGGGCGGCGTCGGCCACAAAAGTCTGCTGGGTGTCGAAGGCCTGGCGCACGCGCCCGAACAGCAGGTTCAGTTCCTGCACCAGCGGCCTTACCTCGTCCGGCAAGCCGGCATCCGACACCGGCGACAGGTCGTCCGCCTGGCGCGAGGCGAGCTGCTTGCGCACGCGCGCGACCGGCTCCAGCGAACCGCTGACCACCCACCATACGACCAGCATCAGGATCGGCATCATCACCGCGATCGGCCCCAGCGTGCGCAGGGCCAGGTTGCTGGCCATGCTGCGCCGCACGGCCAGGTCCTGGGCCACCTGCACGGTCTGGTTATTCGTCTGGATCGAGAAGATGCGGTAGGTCGTGCCGTTCGCGCGCACGTTGGAAAAGCCGAGCACCGCGCGCTGCGGCAGGCGCGCATGCGAGGCGCTGCGGAACACCTGCACGCCGTCCGGCGACCAGACCTGCACCACCAGGTCGTCGTTGCCGGTCAGCGGCGTATCGACGTTGCCGGCTTCCTCGCTGTTCGACAGCGGAACGCGCGAGCGCAGCGACAGCGCCATCTGCTGCATGTGGTAGTCGAAGATCTGGTCGGCGTCGGCCAGCGCGGTGCGGTAGGCGATCGAAGCTTGGGCCACGGCGGCGATGGTGATGGCGGCCAGCAGGTACCACAGCAGCCGTCCGCGCAGCGAGTGCGTCACCTTCACCTTCGCCTTGCCGTTCACCTTCGCCTTGCCGTTCGCACCGGTGACGCTCATGCTTTCGGCACCATGTAGCCCACGCCGCGCACGTTCTGGATCAGGTCGCTGCCGAGTTTCTTGCGCAGCCCGTGGATATAGACTTCCACCGCATTGCTGCTGACTTCATCGCGCCAGCTGTACAATTTTTCTTCCAGCTGGGCCCGCGACAGCACCGCGCCCGGACGGGCGACCAGCGCCTCCAGCACGGCCCACTCGCGCGCGGACAGCACGACCGGCTGGCCGTCGACCAGGGTCTCGCGGGTGGCGGGATTGATGGAGATGTTCTTGTACTCGAACACCGGTTCGGCGCGCCCGGCGGCACGCCGCAGCAGCGCCCGGATGCGCGCCAGCAGTTCGTCGAGATCGTAGGGTTTGAGGACATAGTCGTCGGCGCCGGCATCGAGCCCGGCGATGCGCTGGGCGACCGAGTCGCGCGCGGTGGCGACCAGTACCGGGGTGCGGTCCTTGCGGGAGCGCATCGACCTCAGGACTTCGAGCCCGTCCTTGCGCGGCAGGCCCAGGTCAAGCAGCACCAGGTCGTAGTTCTGGTTCTGCATCAGGGCCGTGTCGGCCATTTCGCCGTCCTTGACCCAGTCGACGGCGTAGTGCTCGGCCCTGAGCAGGTCGAGCACCACTTCGCCGATCATTGTATCGTCTTCCACCAGCAGCAGCCGCATCAAATCCCCCGATTCATTGAAACCATGCGGATAGAAGATGAATCTTTCGAGCCTTCAGTTTACTGAGGGGAGCTTAAACTCCCCTTAAGCAAATTAAGCCAACCCTTAAGCACTCCTTAACCGATCCGCACGGGAATGAAGATTTTGTCATCTCCACGCTGGATGAGCAAGGCGACCGACTTGCTGGACTTGCCGACCATGTCGCGCACCTGCTCGACGGAGCTCACCGCCTTGCCGTTAATCGACAGCAGCACGTCGCCCGGCTGCACGCCGGCCGCCTGGGCCGGGCCGCCCGCATCCTCGATCACCAGGCCGGCAGGGAGGCCCGCCTGGCGGCGCTCCTGCGGATCCAGCGGACGCAGGGCCAGGCCGAGCTTGGCGCCCTTGTCGGCGCTGGCCAGGCTGTCGCGGTTGACCGGGTCACCCTTGTCGTTGGCGTTGGCCAGGGTCGCGTTCAGCTGGATGGTCTTGCCTTCACGCCAGACATCCATGCTGACGCGGTCGCCCGGCTTGGCCACCGCCAGCATCGCCGGCAGGTCGCCCGAACCGACGATCGGCTGGCCGTTGACGCGGCGGATCACGTCGCCCGACTTGATGCCGGCCTTGTCGGCGGCGCCGCCGCGCTCGACGTTCGAGACCAGCGCGCCTTCCGGCGATTCGAGCTTGAAGGCGTCGGCGAAGCCCTGGCCGACTTCCTGCACCGTCACGCCCAGCTTGGCATGCTGCACCTTGCCGGTGGAGACGATCTGGTCCTTGATGCGCACCGCGACGTCGATCGGGATCGCGAACGACAGGCCCTGGTAGCCGCCGGTCTGGCTGTAGATCTGCGAGTTGATGCCGACCACTTCGCCGCGCGTATTGAACAGCGGGCCGCCCGAGTTGCCGGGATTGACCGCGACGTCGGTCTGGATGAAGGGCACCTGGTCGCCCGGCAGCGAGCGGCCTTTCGCGCTCACCACGCCGGCCGTCACGCTGCTCTCCAGGCCGAACGGCGAGCCGATCGCCAGCACCCATTCGCCGACCTGCAGGTTGCGGCTGTTACCGACCGGGACCACCGGCAGGTTCTTGGCATCGATCTTCAGCACGGCGACGTCGGTCTTCGGGTCCGAGCCCAGCACCTTGGCGCGGTACTCGCGGCGGTCCTGCAGCTTGACCGTGACTTCGTCGGCATCGCGCACCACGTGCGCGTTGGTCAGGATGACGCCGTCCGGGCTCACGATGAAGCCCGATCCAGCGCCGTAAACGAGTTCCCGTCCGCCTCCGTTGCCGCGCGGTTGCTGCGGCTGGAAGCGGCGGAAGAATTCATAGAAAGGATCGTCCTCGTCGAACTGCGGCATCTGCTGGCGCTGGGCCACCTTGGTGGTGCCGACGACGCGCACGTTCACCACGGCCGGGCCGTTGTGTGCGACGATCTTGGTAAAGTCGGGCAAGCCCACGGCAGCCGAGTTGCCTGCCACCGGGGCCGGGGTCGCAGCGACCGGAGCGCCGCTCGCCGCGGCCTGGGCGGGAGCCTGCGCCAGTGCGGCGGCTTGGGCGGCGGCGGTGGCGTTGTTGTGATTGACTGCGACCGCGCCCACCGCTCCGCCAATGACGCCGGCCGCGCACAGGGCCAGGGTGAGACGTTTTGCGGTGATGGCAGTGACGGCACCTTCGTTTTGCATTTACGTGCTCCTAGATTGGAAAAGTGGTTTGTGGAGACTGCTGTTTTGATGCGTTTAGTTTCTCGCAGCAGCCTTAAATCACTCTTAAGCTCGAGCTTGAATCGGCTTACGCCCAGCTTAAGTAGGGTGGGCACCCCGTGCCCACGCGGACGTAAAAAGAGGCGCTCGTGGCGCCTCTACTTTGCATGGTGGGCACCGCAATTCAGGCCACTGGCCTGAATTGCCCCACCCTACTCCCGATTACGCGGCGTGCTGTTGCTGTTGCGGCTGCTCCAGCACTTGCACGTTATCGGTGTTGCCGTTCGCATCGGCGATCGCGATCTTGCGCGGCTTCAGGGCCTCGGGCACTTCGCGCACCAGTTCGATGGTGAGGATGCCGTTGTCGAAGCCTGCGCTGACAACCTTCACGTGGTTGGCCAGCTGGAAGCGCTGCTCGAAATCGCGCTGGGCGATACCGCGGTGCAGGTAGTGACGCTGGACCTCGTCCTTCTGCTTGCGGCCGGTCACGTGCAGGGTATCGCGTTCGGAGACGATCTCGATCTCGTCGCGGCTGAAGCCGGCGAGCGCCATCACGATGCGGTATTTGTCCTCGCTGACCAGTTCGACGTTGTACGGCGGGTAGCTCGGCGCGGCTTCGGCGCGCTGCTCGAGCATGTTCACCAGGCGGTCGAAACCGATGGCGGAACGATACAGGGGGGTAAGGTCAAAAGTACGCATGGTCGTTATCCTTTCATGTTAAGCGATAAGTTTCCGGACCTCATCGTGAGCATCCGTTGGAACCAATCTAATGCCCACCTCATGGGTTTTCAAGGCATACGAAATATCGTTTTTATTGAGGTTTTTCGAATTATATTTGCATCGATGCAGCAGAGCATTATCGCTTGGCGAGCAGTGCTACACTCGGCCACTTGTTGCATTTTTGTTCCTACATCGATCGCTTTCCGCCATGACCGCATATCACCCGCATCGCCGTTTCAAGACGCTGGCCGCCCGTTCCGCTTCCGCGCTCGCCATCGCGCTCACGCTCGCCTTCCCGGCGAAAGCCGAGGTCCCGGCACCCGTCGACCAGCCCTATCCCGGCACCATTGTCCTGAACGTCGATGCGACCAACCTGGCGCAGCAGATTTTCCAGATTCGCATGCGCATTCCGGTCAAGCCGGGGCCGCTGACCCTGCTGTATCCGCAATGGCTGCCGGCCAACCACGGCCCGAACGGCCCGATCACCCAGCTGGCGGGCCTGAAGTTCACGGCCAACGGCAAGCCGCTCGAATGGACCCGCGATCCGGTGCAGGTATTCGCCTTCCACGTCGACGTGCCGGAAGGCGCGAGCGTGCTGGAAGCCGAGTACCAGTACCTGTCGCCGCTCGACACCTCGCAGGGCCGTATCACCATGACCGACGAGATCCTCGGCGTGCAATGGCCGTCGGTGACGCTGTACCCGGCCGGCTACGTGGCGCGCCGCATCACGGTGCAGCCGAACCTGAAGCTGCCCGCCGGCTGGCAGTACGCCACCGCGCTGGAGACCTCGGAACGCCAGGGCGACGAGGTGCACTTCAAGACGCACGACCTGGAAACCCTGATCGATTCGCCGCTGTTCGCCGGCCATTACTACAGGCAGTTCGACCTCGACCCGGGCGCCAGGGTGCCGGTGCGCCTGAACGTCTTCGCGGACAGCCCGGAAAGCCTGGAAGCCAAGCCGGAACAGATCGAGCCGCACCGCAAGCTGGTCCAGCAGGCCTACAAGCTGTTCGGATCCCATCATTACAATCACTACGATTTCCTGCTCGCGCTATCGGACGAATTCGGCGGCATCGGCCGCGAACACCACCAGTCGAGCGAGAACGGCGTCAAGCCGGGCTACTTCACGGAGTGGGCCAAGAGCGAGGCGGGGCGCGACCTGCTGCCGCACGAGTACACCCACTCGTGGGACGGCAAGTTCCGCCGCCCGGCCGGCCAGGACGTCCCCAACTTCAACACCCCGCTGCAAAACAGCCTGCTGTGGGTCTACGAAGGCCAGACCCAGTACTGGGGCAGCGTGCTGGGCGCCCGTTCCGGCCTGGTGTCGATGGCCGGCGCGCGCGATGCGCTGGCCGCCACCGCCGCGCGCTACGACAGCATCGCCGGCCGCGCCTGGCGCGCGATGCAGGACACGGTCAACGATCCGATCCTGAACGCCCGCCGCCCGCTCGGCTGGGCCAACTGGCAGCGCAGCGAAGACTATTATTCGGAAGGCCAGCTGATCTGGCTGGACGTGGATACGCTGATCCGCGAAAAGTCGGGCGACAGGAAATCGCTGGACGACTTCGCGCGGGCCTTCTACGGCATCAACGACGGCAGCTTCCTGCCGGCCTTCTACACCTTCGAGGACGTGGTCGCGGCGCTGCAGAAGGTCGTGCCCTACGACTGGGCTGGTTTCCTGCGCACCCGCGTCGAAGGCCACGGCCCCGGCGCCCCGCTGGACGGCCTGGCGCGCGCCGGCTGGAAGCTGGTCTACACCGACACCCCGACCGACTACATCAAGAGTGCCGACGAGCGCAATAAGGCGGCCGACCTCAGCTACTCGGTGGGCTTCAGCGCGACCGCCGACGGCAACGTCCGCAACGTGATCTGGGACGGCCCGGGCTTCCGCGCCGGCCTGGCCGCCAACACCACCATCGTCGCCGTCAACAACCGCGCCTACAAGCCGGACGTGCTGAAGAACGCGATCAAGGCGGCGAAGGACGGCAAGGAGCCGATCCAGCTGCTGGTCAAGAAGGGCAACGTGCTGCGCACGATCGCGCTCGACTACCACGGCGGCCTGCGCTACCCGCGCCTGGAGCGCATCCCGGGCACCAAGGATCGCCTCGAGGGGATCTATTCCGCGCTGAAGTAAAAGGAGCCGACATGGACGTGATGCCGATTTTGCCGGAAACCGAGGTCGAAGCGATGGCAGCCCTGCACCTGGGAAGACTGCTGTTCGTGTTCGGCCGGATGGAACTGGACCTGGGGCAGGCGCTGGTGCAGGCGCAGCCGGCGGAGGACGCCGAGCGCGCGATCCTCAGGATCGAGCAGCTCCCTTTTGGCGAGAAGCTGCGTGAGTTCGAAACCCTGGCGCTGCGGCGCCATGCGGACGATGCGCCGCTGCGCGCGCGCTGGCAGCGCTGGTTCGCGGCCGCGCACGCCCTGCGCAAGCTGAGGAACGACTTCGCGCACGGCAGCTGGGGCTTCCAGAACATGCAGCAGCAGATCGTCCATGTCTCGCACCTGCCGGGCAGCCCGAACCAGACCGAGGTCCGCTACAGCCTCGCCGGCTTCGCCGCGCGGGTCGTCGAAGCCGAGGATATCGCCGAGGAGTTCTGCGCGCTGACCGAATTGTCCCGGGCCGGCTGAGTCAGGCCCGGGCGGCGTCCATGATGGCCGCCAGCTCGGCGGCGATCTGCTGCGCCAGCAGGTGGATGTGGTAGCCGTCGACGAAACCGTGGTGGGCCTGCACCGAGAACGGCAGCTGCAGGCCGCCGTCCGGGCCGGCGCCGAATTTGCCCCATGCCAGCGAGGGAATGTCCGGCGTGGCCAGCGACGCCATCGGATGCTGGATCGAGGTAAAGTCCAGCCACGGCATGCAGGTGACGAATACCTGGTCCTTGGCATCGCGCGGCGACATGGCGCGGTACCGCTGGTTCAGCTCCGTCATATTGCCCGCCTGTTCGCGCGCCGCCTGGCCGTTGGCGACGAATGCACGCAGGTCGTCCGACCAGTCGAACTGGGCGAAATTCAGGTCGAAGTGCTGGTTGACCACGGTGAAGGACGGATGCAGGCGCTCGATGCGGATCACCTCCCCCTCGTACACGCGGTAGCGGAAATTCTCGACCTTCAGGATGGACCTCAGCACGGCGCACAGCAGCACGTGGAAAGGCGCCAGCTTGTGCTCCTTGCACCAGGGCCGGAAGTCCGGCAGGTCCATGCGGAAGCACAGGTTGACCGCGGGGCTTTCCATGCGGTCGAAAAACTCGAAGCGGTCGCGCCGTCGTTCAAACATAGCGCGCGCTCCACGCCGCGATCACGCCGGCGACATAGGCGGCGTCTTCCCTGCCGGTGACGAGGTGGTCGATCCCGTCCAGCGACACGAAACTCTTCGGATGCTGGGCGATGCCGAAGATGCGGCCGGCGTTGTCGACGTCGACGGTGCCGTCCTGCGGCGCATGCATCACCATCAGCGCGCGGCCCAGTCCGGCGATCCGTTCGTGCAGCCGGTGCTTGGTCGCATCCTCGACGAAGTGCTGGCGGATGTCGAACTCGCGCCCCGCCAGGCACACCCGCGCCTCGCCCAGCTGCTCGATGGTGTCGAGGTGCTCGGACAGCAGCTTGTCGACCACGTAGTGCGGATCGCTCGGCGACGCGATCGTCACCACGGCGGTCGATTCCGGAATGCGGTGGGCGGCGGCCAGCACCGCGGTGCCGCCCAGGCTGTGGCCGATCAGGAGTTTCGGCGCGGCGAAGCGTGCGCGCAGGAAGTCGGCGGCGGCGACCAGGTCTTCGACGTTCGACGAAAAATTGGTGTCGGCGAATTTGCCGTGGCTATTGCCCAGGCCGGCGAAGTCGAAGCGCAGCACGGCCACGCCGAGGTCGGCCAGGCCTTGCGAGATGCGGGTCGCCGCCAGCACGTCCTTGCTGCAGGTGAAGCAGTGGGCGAACAGCCCGTAGGCGCGCGGCCTGCCATCGGGCGCGTCGAGCTTGGCCGAGATCTTGCCTTGCGGCCCCTGAAAATTCATGCGTTCGGTGAGCATTCGGTGCTTGTACTGGATGAAGGTTAAAGGTGGAAAGCTGAAGATGGCGCCACTGTGCACGCGATCGGCTGCGCGTGCAAGCCGCGCCTGGTCCGGGTCATCCCGGCCGGCAGACGGCGAGCGCATGCCGAAGCAGTTCGTCGACCAGCCTGTCGCGCGGGCCGCGCACCGTCCTCAGCAAGCCGACACTCCGGGTCGGCACCGTGCCCGGCAGGCGAATACGGGTCAGGGACACATTCTGCCCCCACATCGGCGCCCAGTCCGGTACCAGGGAGATTCCCAGGCCGCGGCTGACGAAGCTGGCAATCGTCATCAGGCCGTCGATTTCGAGCCGCACCCGGGGCTGGATGTCGCGCTCCCGAAGATAGCGATCCGCCAGGCGCCCGCCCCAGATGCGGCGGTCGTACTTGATGTAGGGTTCCGAACGCAGCAAGGCATGCGCGTCCGCATCGCTGCCGAACCTGCTGGGGGCAATCAGGACCAGGGGCTCCTCGGCCAGGGCGTTCCATGAGCATGCCTTGGGAATGGCGAACTGGTGCTCGACCACGATCGCGGCGTCCAGTTCCCCAGCCATCACCTTGGTCGACAGTTCCGCCGAGTGCCCCACGTCGACGAACACCGACAGCTCGGGATGGTCGGCGTACAGCTTCTCGAGGGCCGGCGACACGATCGAAATCGCTGCCGAAAAAAAGCTGCCGATGCGCAGCTGTCCCAGGCCGACCTGGTCGACCGCCGCGGCGCGCAGGTCGGCCACGTGGCGCACCACCCCGCGCGACTGGTCGAGGATCTGCAGCCCGGCTTCGGTCGGCTTTACCGCCCGGCCGGACCTGCTGACCAGGGTCACGCCCAGGTCCTCTTCGAGGGTATGGATGCGGGCCGCCACGGCGGCCGGCGTCAGGTCGAGCCGGCGCGCGGCTTCGGCGATCGATCCGCATTCCACGACCGCCACGAAACTCTGCAAGAAGCGTGTATCCATGCCGAAAGTCTAGCACGAGGGCAGCAGAAGATAATTTCCTTATCGTTCAAACCTGAGAATAGACACTGTATCCATCGAAAATTTTATTCAACAATGTGCGCTTGTCTTTTCGTTTCGTTAAGGAAGTATCATGAATCATCCAATTCAAAGCGTTCGCAAGCTGGTCTCCGAAGCCGAATGGGAGGCGCGGGTCAAGCTCGCTGCCGCCTACCGGCTCATCGCCCATTTCGGCATGGCCGACCTGATCTACAACCACATCACCTGCAAGGTGCCGGATGCGGAAAACGAATTCCTCATCAATCCCTACGGCATGATGTACGAGGAGATCACGGCCTCCTGCCTCGTCAAGATCAACCTGGCGGGCGACATCCTGTTCAATCCGAACCCGACCTATGGCATCAATCCTGCCGGCTACGTGATCCATAGCGCCATCCATGGCGCCCGCCACGATGTCGATTGCGTGATCCACACCCATACCCGTGCCGGGATGGCGGTATCGGCGCTGGAATGCGGCCTGCTGCCGATCGCCCAGACCAATATGCGCTTTGGCAAGATCGCCTATCACGAATACGAAGGCGTGGCGGTCGACCTGGACGAGCGTGAACGCCTGGTCGCCGACCTCGGCGACTCGGATGTGATGATCCTGCGGAATCACGGCCTGCTGACCTGCGGCCCCAGCGTGGCCGAGGCCTTCAACACCATGTACTGGCTGGAAAACGCCTGCAAGACCCAGCTCGACGCCCTGGCCTGCAACACGGCCCTGCACCTGCCGCCGCAGCATGTGGTCGACAAGACCGCGCACCTGTTCGAGCCCCAGGTGCGCAGGCCGTACGGGGTCATGGAATGGCCGGCCATGCTGCGCCTGCTCGACCGCCGCGACACCTCGTACCGCGACTAAGAATCGGCCGCCAGAGCCGACATACCAAGATCAGGAGACACGATGGAAACCATCAATGAAAAACAAGTAATGAGCAAGATCTTCTGGCGCCTCGTGCCCTTGCTCATGGCCTTGTATGTGCTGTCCTATATCGACCGCATCAATGTCGGCTTTGCCGCGCTGACGATGAACAAGGACCTGGGCCTGAGCGCCTCTGTGTTCGGCTGGGGCGCCGGCATTTTCTTCCTCGGCTACTGCGTATGCGAAGTGCCGAGCAACCTGATGCTGGCCCGGGTCGGGGCGCGGCGCTGGATCGCCCGCATCCTGTTCACCTGGGGCCTGCTGTCCACCGGCATGGCTTTCGTCCAGGGGCCGACCAGCTTCGTCGTCATGCGCTTCCTGCTCGGCGTCGCCGAGGCGGGCTTCTTCCCGGGCGTCGTGCTGTACCTGACCTACTGGTTCCCGGCACGCTACCGTGCGCGCATCATCGCCGCCTTCATGCTGTCGATCCCGGTGTCGATCGCCGTCGGCGCACCGCTGTCGACCTGGATCCTGCAAATGGACGGCATCTACGGCCTGAAGGGATGGCAGTGGCTGTTCATCATCGAAGGGGTGCCGGCCGTGCTCGCGACCTGGACCGTCCTGCGTTACCTGACCGAGCGCCCCGAGGCGGCAAGCTGGCTGTCCAGCCAGGAAAAAGGATGGCTGGAAGAGCAGTTGGCGGCCGACCGCGAGCTGGCGGGGACGACCAGGCAGTCCTCGTCGCTGCGCGCGGCATTCACCAACCCGGCCATCCTGGCCTTGAGCTTCGTGTACTTCTGCGCCACCGCCGCCAACGTCGGGCTGTCCTCCTTCCTGCCGCAAATGATCAAGCAGCACGGCTATTCGAACCTGCAGGTGGGATTCCTGACCTCGCTGCCGTATATCGTCGGCTGCATCGGCATGCTGGTCATCGGCTACTGGTCGGACCGGACCAAGGAGCGCCGCCTGTTCCTGGTCGCCACCATGCTGATGGCCGCCGCCGGCCTGTATCTCGCGGGCGCATTCGGCGGCTCGATCTGGTCGATCCTGGCGCTGGCACTCGCCGCGGTCGGCATCCTGGGCCTGAAAGGACCGTTCTGGCCGATGCCGGCCGCCTACCTGAGCGGTCCGGCGATGGCGGGCGGGATTGCCTTCATCAACGCGATCGGCAACCTCGGCGGCTTCGTCGGCCCCTCCGCTGTCGGCTGGATCAAGGACGCATCGGGAAGCTTCGCCGGCGGCCTGTATGCACTGGCCGGGATCTCGGTCGTCGCCGTGCTCGTCACCCTGGTGTTCGTGCGCGGCCGCGGGCCAAAAGCGATCCTGCCGGTGCCGGCTGTGCAAGGAGAAGGCAAGGCGATCGGACAGTAATCAAGCAATGGAGGACATGCTCGTCCCCCTCATGGTGCCCGACGCGGATGCTCTGGGTCGGGCAGAAAGATCAACGCGACTGGCCAGGATTCTTGCTGCCAGGCTCACGGACCTGGTTGCCCTGCATATTGCCCTGTGCGCTGATCTTGCCGGCCGGCCCATCGGCCTTCCCTCGGGCCTCGGCCTCGTCACCGCCGCTTTGCAGGTTGCCCCGGAATTGGGCGCCGGCCTTCTCGGCCCGCGTGGCTTCCTGATCGAACGGGTCGCGGAAGTTCTTCACGGTTTCCTCGTGCTCGCGCATGGTCTTGTTGGTTTCGTCAGCGGCGACGCGCGTCACGTCGTCCGCCAGCACGCGGGCGGTGCGTGAAGTTTCCTGCACGTGCCGTTCGGTGACCTGCGCCAGGTCGACCTGGGTGGCGGAAGCGATCTGGGAAAGATGCTGGTGATAGGTACGCAGTTTTTCGGTGGCGGGCTGGGCACGCGCGGCCGCGGCCGACATCGCGTCGGTCGGGCGCTCGGTCGTCAGCAAGCGCTGGCCGATGTTGGCGGCTTCCTCGAACAGTGTCTGGTTCAGCTGCATATTCAGTTGACCGACCTGCTGGAAGCTGCGTGACATGACCTGGGACAGCTCGTTGAAGAATGCGACCTGGGCATCGAGGTGCGAGCGGAGTGCGGGATTGACGGATTGCGGAAATGGATACATGGGGTACCTTCAATAAAATGGCATGCTTGGAATAGGACGCGCCAGATGGGATGCGTCGATGCGCCTGGCGCTCATGGGCAGGGCAGCAAAGGCTGCCTGGAAGGATCACGATCACTGAAGATCGCATGCAAGTATCGGACTATGCGCTCTTTTTGACGCACATGCCGAAGATTTGCGAATCTATTTTTTGGTATTGGAGTCCGGAAATAAGGCTGGAGAGCGCGAGAAACGAAAGCATGGCCGCCGGGCGGGACCACGGAAGGCGAAGAGTCGCTCGGCACGGAAAAACTGCGGTTTCACCGGGCCTGCGGGCACGCCGCTTGGTGCATGCGAGTACGCTTCTGGGCATACATCTGTGCGTCTGCCAGAAGGATGTAATGCGACAGCGTTTGTCCGCTATTCGCATCGCACTGCACGGCCCCGGCGCTGATCGAAACGGCGTATGGCCGTTCCTGCATCAGGTTGAACGCGCGAAGCTTGGCCTGGATACGCTGCAGGATGACGTCAGGCTGCTCGTCGTCCAGCGTATAGGCGACGAACTCGTCGCCGCCAAGACGCGCCACCACATCGGCGTGGCGAAAGGATTCGCGGAAAACCAGCGCGGCGTCCCGGATCAGGCGATCGCCGGCATCGTGCCCCAGTTCATCGTTCATGCGCTTCAGGCCATCGATGTCCGCGAAGATCACCGCGCTTTTCGTGTGCTGGCGCCGCGCCACCTTGTAGATCTGTTCTGCCTGCAGTAGGAAACCGCGCCGGTTGTACAAGCCTGTCAGGACGTCGGTGAGCGACAGCATCCGCATTGCGGCTGCCACCTCGTCCCGCCGCGCCAGTTCCGCAGCATGCGTCACGGACGTGTTCGCGATTTCTTCGCGCTGGTCGCACATGCGCCGCTCCAAGGCGCTGTGTGCCTCGATCTTGCCCAGCGCTGCTGCAGCCAGTTGCAGGATGTACGATAGCGTCCGCTTGCATTCATCGAACTCGGCCGCTTCCAGGTCATGGTCCCATGCAACAGCCAGGACGGCAACTGGGCCCTGCTCCGGCACCGCCAAGGCAAGCGTGCGCGACCTGGGCTGTCGGCGCTGCCGGTCCTCATGAGTCCTGTCGTCCGTAGCGCCCCCGAGACCGGACAACAAGGACATGCCGGTTTGATACAGCGGATGGGCGGTGCCCGCTGGATGGGCGGCGCCGTAGTGATCGAACTCGACGATATCCAGCCGATCGCCGCGCAGGAGCAGCAGGGCCGATTGGGGCCGGACCAGCTCGACCAGGGCCTGGCCGATCATGTCGAGCGCACCGCTCGCCTCGTCGGTCTGGAGCAGATCGCGCGACAGCGTCAATAGCAAGCACAACTGGCCGGGAGCGAGCAGTCGCGCTTCTGCCTGATTCTTCTTCATCGCTCCCTACCCTTCTTGCCGGCTTCCCGGCCGTGAGAGTCCCGGTTCGTGCTTCGCATAATCGAGGGCGGCAGACAGCAGATCATAGCGATACGGGCCATAACAATAATGGCCGCGCTCATAAACGATCCCGTGCGACGCCATTTCCAGCTGCTCTTCCGGCGTTGGTCCGGCCCATTGCGCCCAGCGGCGCGGCGTGGCGTCTTCGCGGAAACCGGGCCTGGTCCGGTCCAGCCTTGCATAGTCGAGCGCGTCCGCCAGCCGATCGTAGCTGTATTCCCGATAGTGATATGCCCGTCCGTCGAAGGATATGCCGAAAGCTGCCGCGGAAGGTGGCAGAACAGGTGATTCTTCCATGATGCCCTCACAGGAAAGTCGCGGCGCCGCAGGCTCGCGAGATCGTTCGGCTGTTCGCCGGTTGGCCCGCACCGAGAGATGACAGTACACCCATCGCCTTGCTTCACCTAGCACTTTTGGACGCGTGCCGCACATCAATGCAGCGACCCGCCATGCCGATCCCACTTACACTCGTGGCGACAGGCGCCGTCCGCCGGTTTTCCAAACTTTCCCGGGAGTGTTCATGGACAATGTCTTCCAGTTGCTCGAAGGCGGCCTGCTCCGGTGGAATGTCTGGCAGATCATCGGCTACACCTTGCTGACCACGCACCTGACGATTGTCGCGGTGACTGTCTACCTGCACCGATGCCAGGCCCATCGCGCGCTCGATTTGCACCCCGTGGTGGCCCATGCATTCCGCTTCTGGTTATGGCTATCGACCGGCATGGTCACGCGCGAGTGGGTCGCGGTCCATCGCAAGCATCACGCACACTGCGAGAAGGACGGCGACCCGCACAGTCCGAGGCTGTTCGGGATCGGCCAGGTATTGTTTCAGGGGGCGGAACTGTATCGGCGGGAAGCGCGTGTCGCGGCGACCCTGCAACGCTACGGCGCCGGCACCCCCGACGACTGGCCGGAGCGCCACATCTACTCGCGTTACACATGGCAAGGAGTTGGTCTGCTGCTGGTTGCGGACATCCTGATGTTTGGCGCGATCGGGGCAAGCGTCTGGGGTGTACAGATGCTGTGGATCCCGGTGTGCGCCGCGGGCATCATCAACGGCCTCGGCCATTACAAGGGCTACCGCAACTTCGACGGCCCCCATGCCGCCACCAATATCATCCCGGTTGGCATTCTCGTCGGCGGCGAAGAGCTGCACAATAACCACCACACCTTTCCGACCTCGGCCAAGTTGTCCGCGCGCTGGTTCGAACTCGATATCGGCTGGTGCTATATCCGCCTGCTCCAAGCGCTCGGCCTGGCGCATGTCCGGGCGGTGGTGCCGCAGTCGCCCTCGGGAAAACGCGATCTGCCGCTGACCGAAAAGACCGTCGCCGGTATCGGCGAATACCGCCACCATATCATGCGCAGCTTTGGCGCCATGGCGGCGCGCGCCTTGCGGGAAGAATGCCGGTCCAGCTCCGGCAGCGGCCTCGATCCGCGCTCGCGTCGCCAGGCGGAGTGCTTGCTGCGGCACGAACCGGAATATCTTTCCGACGCCGAGAAGCATGCACTGGCCGCCCTGGTCAGCCAGTATGAATGGCTGGCCCATGTGCAGCGCATGCGCGAGGAGCTGAAACAACTGTGGGAATGGAAGCTGGCGCCGCCGCAGGAGCTGCTTGCCTACCTGGTCGACTGGTGCGACCGGGCAGACCGGTCCGGGATACGGACGCTCCGCAAGATCGCACTCGAATTGCATGCCTACGGCTGATGCGGGGCCTCTTCGCCTAGCCAAACAAGCCGTGCAAGTACCAGCGCGGCTCGGTGTCGTCAGCCCCGATGCGTTCGCGGTACACCCAGTACAGCGCATGGTCGCGTCCCTCGGCGATGAAATAGTCGCGCGTCTGCGGCCCGTTCCACCAGCCGGCCTCGATCCGCTCCGGATTCGAGGCCATGCGCAGCGGCGAGCCGTAGAAGGGCCGGTGGTCGCGCATCAACAGCGCGATCGGCTTGGCCAGCAGCCAGGTCGGGCGCGGCAGGCTCATCACGTCGGGCGGCATCTGCGGTTTGCGCGCCTGGCCGCTGACCCTCGGTTGCAAATGCGGCTGCACCGGTACCCACAGGTTCGCCTGCTCGGGGCGGTAGTCGGCCATCGGCAGCGCCTGCAGCACGTTGTCGGCGCCCAGGCGCGCCACCAGCAGCTCCAGCATGCGCATGCGGTCTTCCTCGGTGCCGCCCGGCTCCGGGAACAGCGATTCGTTGGGCGGCGCCATCGGCTGCAGCTGCTGCGCTTCCAGCCCCAGGCCGATCACCGGCGCCTCCAGCACCAGCTTGGCCAGGCGTTCCTTCAGCAGGCGCACCAGGTGCTCGTCGCGCCAGGCCGGTTCGGCCAGCGCCACTTCGACGCAGGTCGGCGCGCGCGCTACCCTGCCCCGCTCGTGTTCGAGGCTGAGCACGATGCGCTCGACCGCGAGCTGGCGCGCGCACAACCAGCCGGTCAGCTGCAGCAGCAGGCGCCGGGCGCCGGCCAGCAATAGTTCGGCGTCGTCGATGCGGTCGAACAGTTCGAGGCGCGCGGCGAAGGTCTCGGGCGCGGCGATCCACTCGTGCAGTTCGGGGCTCAGACCGTAGGCGGCATCGACCAGGTCGAGCAGCGCGCGGCCGCAGCGCCGCTGCAGGCCGGGGCGCGGCAGGCGCCGCAGCTCGCCGAAAGTGGCGCAGCCGATGCCGTCGAACCAGGCCGCGAACGGGCGCGCCGGCGGCGCCAGCAGCAGGTCGAGCAGGTCGAGGCGGCGCACCAGCGACGGCATCTTGAGCGTGCGCCGGCCGCCCGCATGCGCACCGGCACGCCCGCCGGCGCGCGCCAGCAGCCAGGCGCCGCGCGCGGTCGGGGCGCAGCCGAGCGAGGCGGTGAAGCCCAGCGCGCGCACGTTCGCGCGCACGCGCCGGCACAGCGCCAGCACGCCGCCGAACAGACGCAGGCTGGCGCCGACGTCCATCAAGAGGGTGCCCTCCTCGGCTTCGGTCACCTGCGGCGTGTACTGCAGCATCGCCATCGCCACCGCGACCAGGGCCTCGGCCTCGCGCTGCGCCGAGCGCTCGTGCAGCTGGGCCTCGGGCATCAACATCAGCACGCCGCCGCGCCGCATGCCGGGCTGGACGCCGGCGGCACGCGCCATGCCGGACAGCGCCAGCACGCGCTCCTGCTCGAGCACGACGCTGCCGGCGTCAGTGCACCAGCTGGGGCTGAAGACCTCGAGCGGCAGCCGGGGCAGGGACAGGCCGATCCATAGGCGCATGGCGTTGTGCTTGGGTTGGTACGAGATGGGAGGAAAGCGGCAGGAACAGCGGCGCATCGCGCTGCGGCCCCCGGCGCTTGACGAAATCGATGTCCAGGCCGCCGGCCTGGGGCCGCAGCGCCAGGCGCAGCGGGGCCGGCGAGGCATCCTGCCCTGCCTCCAGCGGACGCATCATGAAGAACAGGGTTTCGCCGCCCTGCGCCGCCAGGTGCAGGCGGCGCAGGCTGTCGCTGCGCACCTGGTTCTGCCTGTCGTGGCCCGGCCAGAAGAGCAGCGCGCCGCAACTGCCGCTGCGCAAGACCTGTTCGGCGGCCCACAGCGCATCGGCCGTGCGGCTGGCGCGCAGCCAGATCAGCTGAGAGGGCGGCACGCCCAGCGCGGCCAGGGCCAGCGCCTGCGGCGGATGGGGCGGCTGCAGCAGCACGATGCGGCGCGCCGCCACCGCCGCCAGGGCGGGACGCAGCAGGCGCATCTCGCCGATGCCGGGCTGCTGTAGCAGCAGGTCGACCAGGGCGCCGGTCGGCCAGCCGCCGCCGGGCAATTGCGCCGACAGGGCCGCATGGCCGGTGTCCACGCAGCGGGTATGCGAACGCGCTAGCTGCGAGGCGCGCCAGAGCGACGGATGCAGGGATTCCGGCGCTGCCGAGTTGGAATCTGAGCAATTAATCATAGGTAATTCGCATGAGCAATGCGCATGAATGATGCGAAGAAATACTGTATGTTTATACAGTACTATTCTCTTCAGGTTTTGGCAAGTTTTATCTTTTGGAATGCCGAACTGGCACACGCCGCACCCACCTGCAAAAAATGAAATAATGGCGGCATTCTGTTCAATTGCTTTGCATAATGCCCAACACCAGCACGCCTCCCGCCGGGGCCCCGCGATGACCACGACCATGCACACCATCGGCCTGGTCCTGTTCGTCCTGGCCCTGCTGCACACCTTCTCGACCCATATGTTCGAGGTGCTGGCGCACCGCCACCCGCGCCATGCCGGCCTGTTCCACCTGCTGGGCGAAGTCGAGGTCGTGTTCGGTTTCTGGGCCTTCGTGCTGATGGTGTTCATGGCCCTGGTCGAGGGCAGCACCGCGGCGATCGACTATGCCGAGTCGCGCCACTACACCGAGCCCTTGTTCGTGTTCGTCGTGATGGTGGTGGCCGCTTCGCGTCCGGTGCTGGAAGCGGCCCGCGCCCTGCTGCGCATGCTCGCCCGGCTGGCGCCGGTACGCTCCGAGGTGGCGCAGGCCTGGCTGGCGCTGGCGCTGGTGCCGCTGGCCGGTTCGCTGATCACCGAACCGGCCGCGATGACGCTGGCCGCGCTGATGCTGGCCCCCACCGTGTTCCGCCAGGGCGTGCCGGAATGGCTCAAGTACGGCGCGCTGGGCGTGCTGTTCGTGAACGTCTCGATCGGCGGCACCCTGACCTCGTACGCGGCGCCGCCGGTGCTGATGGTGGCCGGCACCTGGGGCTGGGACAGCATGTACATGCTGACGCACCTCGGCTGGCGTTCCCTGGTGGCGGTGATGTTCAACGCCACCGTCATCACCTTCCTGTTGCGCTCCCACCTGCGCCAGCTCGATGCTTCCGTCGACGGAGAAACGGCGCCGGTGCCGCCGCTGGTGGCGCTGATCCACCTGGCCTTCCTGGCCGCGGTGGTGCTGCTGGCCCACCATCCGGTGCTGTTCCTCGGCCTGTTCCTGCTGTTCCTCGGCTTTACCCAGGCCTACGAGCGCTACCAGTCGCCGCTGATCCTGAAGGAAGGCTTGCTGGTCGGCTTCTTCCTGGCCGGCCTGGTGGTGCTGGGCGGCATGCAGCAGTGGTGGCTGCAACCGGTCGTCTCCAGCCTCGGCCCGACCGCCCTGTTCTTCGGCGCCTTGGGCCTGACGGCCGTCACCGACAATGCCGCCCTGACCTACCTCGGCTCGCTGATCAGCGGCCTGTCCGAGCACGAGAAATACATGCTGATGGCCGGCGCGGTGGGCGGCGGCGGCCTGACGGTGATCGCCAACGCGCCGAATCCGGCCGGCGCGGCGCTGCTGCGCCACGGCTTCGCCGACGAGTCGATCGGCGCGGTCTGGCTGCTGCTGGGCGCGCTCGGCCCCACCTGTGCGGCGGCCTTGATGTTCCTCCTGTAACGTAAGGTCCTGAACGGATAGGAGACGCGATGGATAACGATCTGCTGGTCAGCAAGACGGGCACCATCGAACGGTGCATCAAGCGTGCCCGCGACGAGTACGAGAAGGACCCGACCACCTTCGTCGGCGACATCACGCGCCAGGACGCGGCCACGCTGAACGTGATCCGCGCCTGGGAAGCGGTGGTGGAGATGGGCGACTACGTGCTGGCCCAGCTCGGTCTCGGGCCGGCGCACGACGAGCGCGAAGTGATCTCGCTGCTGGAAACCAAGGGCTGGATCGATCCCGCCCTGGGCGAGGACCTGAAGCGCACCGGCGAATTCTGCCGCGCCGAATGGGACCACCAGGCGGCGCCGCTGCCGGCCCTGGTCACCATCATCAAGCGCGGACTCGACGATGTCGACGCCTATGCGCGCGCCCTGCTGGTACGGGCCGCCGAGACGCCGGCGCCGCCCGCCGCCGGGCAGCCCGCCGAGCCTTCCGCTGCGGGCGATCCCGCTATTTGAACCGCTGCGCTGCGCCATCCATTTGTAGGCTAACTGGTATCATGCGCGCTTTCATGGACCGGACAACACAAAGAACATGAGCCAACAGACCAATCTGCCCTCCTTCTGGAGCCGGCTTTCCCTCGCCTTTGGCGCCTTTTTCAAGACTGCAGGCAATGCCGAGTTCGCCGCGCGCGTGCGCGACGACCAGATCGGCCCGATCGCCGCACCGGCACCGGCACCAGCCCCCAAGCCTGCGCCAGCTCCGGCCCCCGCACCCGCGCCGGCCGCGGCCCCGCTGCGCGTGGCGACGCCCGATGCCGCGCTGCAGCTGCTGTCCCTGCTGCAGCGCGAGGCGCGCCTGATCGACTTTGCCAACGAGAACATCACCGTGTATAGCGACGCCGACATCGGCGCCGCCGCCCGCGTCGTGCACGAAGGCTGCGCCCGCGTGCTGCGCGAGCACTTCACGATCGAACCGGTGCGCAAGGAACTTGAAGGCGCGCGCGTCACCCTGCAGGAAGGCTTCGACGCCGCCAGCGTGCGCCTGACCGGCAACGTGGTCGGCAAGGCGCCGTTCACCGGCACCCTGAGCCACCGCGGCTGGCGCGCCGCCAAGGTGAGCCTGCCGCAGCTGGCCGACAAGCACGACGCCAGCATCATCGCCCCGGCGGAGGTGGAACTGTGAGCGCAAACATGGAAACCGCACGCTACGCCATCGGCATCGACCTCGGCACCACCCACAGCGCCCTCTCGTATGTCGACCTGCAAGCCAGCGACGGCGAGAAGGCCGACCAGGGCGTGCTGCCGATCCCGCAGCTGAGCGGCCCCGGCACCGTCGAGGCGCTGCCGCTGCTGCCTTCCTTCATGTACCTGCCGCACCCGGACGAACTGGCGGCTGGCGAGCTGGCCCTGCCCTGGACCGATGGCCAGGCCGCGCCCGCTTCATTGGCGATCATTGGAGAAATGGCGCGTAGCCGCGGCGCCGGCACGCCGATCCGCCTGGTGTCCTCGGCCAAGAGCTGGCTGAGCCATCCGAGCGTGGACCGCCGCGCCGCGATCCTGCCGCCGGACGCGCCGGAAGAAGTCGAGCGCGTCTCGCCATTGACGGCATCGACCCGCTACCTCGAACACATCCGCAATGCCTGGAACGCCGCGCATCCGGAAGCGCCGTTCGACCAGCAGGCCGTCACCGTGACGATTCCCGCGTCCTTCGACCCGGGCGCGCGCGAGCTGACCGCAGAAGCGGCGCGCAACGCCGGCTACAAGGCCCCGACCCTGCTGGAAGAGCCGCAGGCGGCCCTGTACAGCTGGATCGAGGGCAGCGGCGGCCGCTGGCGCAAGCAGGTCAAGGCCGGCGACATCGTGCTGGTGGTCGATGTCGGCGGCGGCACCAGCGACTTCTCGCTGATCGCCATCCTCGAACGCGACGGCACCCTGGAACCGCACCGCGTCGCCGTCGGCGACCACATCCTGCTGGGCGGCGACAACATGGACCTCGCGCTGGCGCATTTGGTGGCGAGAAAACTGCAGGCGAACGGCACCCAGCTCGACGCCTGGCAGATGCGCGCCCTCACCTACGCCTGCCGCGGCGCCAAGGAACATTTGCTGGCCGACGCCAACGCCACCACCTGGCCGATCGTCGTGCCGAGCCGCGGCTCGAAGCTGATCGGCGGCTCGATCCGCACCGAACTCACGCGCGACGAAGTCACCGCCTTCATCACCGACGGTTTCTTCCCGCGCGTCGAAGCCAGCGCGCGCCCGGCCACCCGCACGCGCGCCGGCCTGACGCAAGTCGGCCTGCCGTATGCGCAGGACGCCGCGGTCACCCGCCACCTGGCCGCCTTCCTGGCCCGGCAGGCCGGCGCCACGGCGGAGCTGGAAGGCTTCAATGGGCGGGTAGAACCGGAACACACTTTCCTGCACCCGACCGCGGTGCTGTTCAACGGCGGCGTGTTCAAGTCCGAGATCCTGTCGCGGCGCGTGATGGACACCATCAACGACTGGCTGTACATGGAAGGCGCGGAACCGGCGCGCATGCTGGAAGGCGCCGACCTCGACCTGGCGGTGGCCCGCGGCGCCGCCTACTACGGCTATGCGCGGCGCGGCGGCGGCGTGCGCATCCGCGGCGGCACGGCGCGCTCCTACTACGTCGGCGTGGAATCGTCGATGCCGGCCATCCCCGGCATGGAACCGCCGATCACGGCCCTGTGCGTGGCGCCCTTCGGCATGGAAGAAGGCAGCGAACTCGAACTGCCGGGCCAGGAATTCGGCCTGGTGGTCGGAGAGCCGGTGCACTTCCGCTTCTTCGGTTCGACCACCCGGCGCCAGGACCGCATCGGCGAAGTGCTCGAGTTCTGGGGTCCGGACGAGCTGCAGGAACTGAACGAGATCCAGGCCACGCTGCCCGCCGAAGGCCGCACCCCCGGCGACGTCGCCCAGGTGAGGCTGCACGCGCTGGCGACTGAAGCGGGCACGCTCGAACTGATCGCCGTCTCGCGCGAAGGCCAGCGCTGGAAGGTCGAGTTCGACGTGCGCGCCACCGAGCAGCAGTAAGCGCGCGTGGGCACATCGGCAGCGCCGGCCTGGCTGGTCGGCATCGACCTCGGCACCACCAACACGGTGCTGGCTTATGCTGCACCCGAGGCCGCACCAGGCTCGCAACAGGTCGAGACCTTCGCCATCGAGCAGCTGGTGGCGCCCGGCGAAGTCGCACCAAGCCTCCTGCTGCCTTCCGCCCGCTACCATCCGGCTGCGGGCGAACTGGCCCAGGGCGCGCTGCAACTGCCCTGGACGGCCAGGAACCCGGCCGGCACGCAGCCGGCCCAGGACGACCTGGCCGGCGTGCCGGATGCCGTGGTCGGCCGCCTTGCCCGCCTGCTCGGCGCTCAAACTCCAGGTCGGTTAGTTGCATCTTCCAAGAGCTGGCTGTCGCACCACGGCGTCGACCGCACTGCCCCCATCCTCCCCTGGGGGGCGCCCGACGACGTGCCGAAGGTCTCGCCGGTGGCGGCCAGCGCCAGCTACCTGGCCTACCTGCGCGCGGCCTGGGATGCGCGCCATCCCGGCCATCCACTGGCGAACCAGGACCTGGTCCTGACCGTTCCCGCTTCCTTCGACGAAGGCGCACGTGCGCTCACCTTGGAGGCGGCGCGCCTGGCCGGCCTGCCCTCGCTGCGATTGCTGGAGGAACCGCAGGCCGCGCTGTACGACTGGCTACACCGCCACCGCGACACCCTCAAGGAAGAACTGGCCGGCACCCGCCTGGTGCTGGTGGCCGACGTCGGCGGCGGCACCACCGACTTCAGCCTGGTCAAGGTGGCGCTGGAGGACGGCGCCCCCAAGCTGACCCGCATCGGCGTGGGCAACCACCTGATCCTGGGCGGCGACAACATGGACCTGGCGCTGGCCCACCTGGTCGAATCCCGGCTCGCTGCCCAACACGGGGCACAGGACGGCCAGCAGAATCAAACCACGCGCCTGTCCGCCGCCCGCCTGGCCCAGCTGACCGAACGCTGCCGCGCGGCCAAGGAACAGCTGCTCGCACCCGACGCGCCGGCCCAGGTCAATGTGACCCTGCTGGGCACGGGTTCGCGCCTGATCGGCGCCAGCCGCAGCGCCCAGCTCACGCGCGAGGACGTCGAGCGCATCGTGCTGGATGGCTTCTTCCCGCTCAACGACAGCCGCGAAGGCGCGCAGCGGGCGCGCGCCGGCATCGTCGAATTCGGCCTGCCCTATGCTAGCGATCCGGCCATCACGCGCCACCTGGCCGACTTCCTGCGCCAGCATGTACAGGCGGCGCGCGAGGCGCTCGGCATCGACGACGACAGCGCCCTGCCGGTGCCGGACACGCTCTTGCTGAACGGCGGCGTGTTCCGCGCGGCGCCGCTGGCGCAACGCCTTGCCGATACCCTGTCCGCCTGGCGCCGCCAGCCAATCCGCGTGCTGCACAACGCCGACCCCGACGTCGCCGTGGCGCGCGGCGCGGTCGCCTACTCGCTGGCGCGCCAGGGCCTGGCCCCGGCCATCGAAAGCGGCTCGGCGCGCAGCTATTTCCTGCTGCTGGAGGATATGCAAGCCCGCACGCAAGCCGGCGCCGCGCTGAAGGCCGTGTGCCTGCTGCCGCGCGGCGAAAAGCCCGGCGTCGAAGTGCGCCTGGCGGAACGCGGCTTCGCCCTGCGGCTGGGGCGGCCGGTGCGCTTCCACCTGGTGTCGACCACCGCCGATCCGCAGGGCACACCACCCCGGCCCGGCGACCTGCTCGAGCTCGACCCGGCCGAGGTAGTGCGCCTGCCGGCCATCGCCACCGTGCTGCGCGCGCAGACCGCGGGATTGAAAACCGAGATACCGGTGCAGCTGGCGGCCTCGCTGTCCGAGGTCGGCACGCTGGAAGTGCATTGCGTGGCCGAGGACGGCAGCGGCCAGCGCTGGCAGCTCGAATTCCAGCTGCGCGGCGCCGAACCGGACCTGCAGGAAGAGCAGGCCGACACCGCCGCCCTGCCGCCCCGCTTGATCGATGCGATCGGGCGCATCGACCGCATCTTCGGCGCCCGCAACCAGCAGGTCGAAAGCCGGGAGGTACGCCAGCTGCGCGCCAGCCTGGAGCACCTGCTGGGCGGCCGCGAACGCTGGGAAACGCCGCTGCTGCGCCGCCTGTTCGACGCCCTGATGGAGCGCGCCAAGGGACGGCGCCGCTCGGCCGAACACGAACGGGTCTGGCTCAACCTGGCCGGCTGGTGCCTGCGCCCCGGCTTCGGGCACCCGCTCGACGCATGGCGCGTCGAGCAGCTGTGGGCGCTGTTCGAGACCGGCGTCCAATACCACAAGGACAGCCAGGTACGCGCCGAATGGTGGACCCTGTGGCGCCGCGTGGCCGGGGGACTCTCCACACCTTCGCAATTGCGCCTGCTCGACGACTTCGCCTTCAACCTGCAAGCCGAACCCGCCGACAGGGCCAAACGCCCCGTCACCCTGGTCGACGGCAGCGAGGACGACATGCTGCGCCTGGGCGCCTCGCTCGAGCGCATCCCTTCCGCCTACAAGGTCGAGATCGGCGACTGGATGCTGGGGAGGATTATGGCAATTCCCTCGACGCCGAAGCCGGACCCAAAGACCGCCGCCACCTATGCGCGCTTGCTGGCGGCCTTGGCCAGGGTCGGCGCACGCCAGTCGCTGCACTCCAGCGCCCACGAAGTCGCCACCATCGAGGCCGCCGAACGCTGGCTGGAAATCCTGCTGCAGCTGGACTGGAAGCGCATCGAACCGGCCGGCTTCGCCGCCGCCCACATCGCCCGCAAGACCGGCGACCGTTCGCGCGACATCGGCGAGGCGCTGCGCCAGCAGGTGCTGCACAAGCTGGCCGCGAGCGGCGCGCCGGGCAACTGGGCGGCGATGGTGCGCGAGGTGGTCGAACTGGACCAGGCCAGCGCCACGCGCATGTTCGGCGATGCCTTGCCGCCGGGCCTGAAGCTGCTGCGCTGACGCTGCCGCTGTTCAATATGGCGACGTGCAATTGATCATCATGTTAGGCTGAACTGGACCAACGTGAGCTGGAAACAGCTCATTCAATCCAATGAGGGCGCATCATGAACACAGAAAATCATCCGTCCCGATTCAGTATCACATCGGCGATATTCAATCTGCTCGACCCGATACCTTTCGGCTTTTTTGTGGCCGTGCTGATCTTCGACATCATCTACGCCAAGACCGCCAACGTGATGTGGGTGAAAAGCGCGGCCTGGCTCGTCAGCATCGGCCTGGTGATCGCCATCATTCCCCAGCTCATTAATCTCGGCCGTGTGTGGTTTGGAAAACACCGGGTCCGTACCACGGGCATGACCATCAATTTCTGGCTCAATGTGGTGGCTATCATCGCCGCGCTCTTCAATGCCTTCGTGCACAGCCGGGACGCCTATGCGGTGATTCCCGCTGCGGTCTGGCTTTCCATCGTGACGGTGCTCGCGATGGGAATCGGCAGGATCATCCTGGCTGGGGAAACAGTAACTTTCAAGGGGTACAGCCATGGACAGGTATAAACAAGGATGGCGCCGTACGCTGATCACGGCAGCCGGCCTTTCGCTGGTATTGAGCGCTTGCGGCGACAATAAAAGGGTAGATCCGGCCCAGCAAATCGGCAGCAATCCGGTGCTGCCTCAAGCAAAGGATTTCCTGGTCCCGCCGATGCAGGTCCCCGACGGCGTCGGCTGGCAGGGGAACGCCATGCCAAAGGTCGTTCCCGGCTTACAGATCGAAAGAATCGCGTCCGGACTGAAGCATCCACGCCAGCTGCTCGTCCTGCCCAACCAGGACGTGCTGGTCGTGGAAGCGAACGGCCCGGGAGAGGAAGCCGTCACGACGCCGAAGCAGGTCATCGCCGGGATTGTCAAAGGCCGCTCGGGCAAGGGCGGCAAGGGCGGGAACCGCGTTACCCTGCTGCGCAGGAAACCCGGTGGCAGCGGTGAATGGGAACAGCACGTTTACATCGAAAACCTGCACTCCCCCTTCGGTATCCAGCTCGTCGGCGACACTTTATACGTGGCGAATACCGGCAATATCATGAAGTACCACTACGTCCCCGGAGAGACGAAGATGTCCGACCCGGGAACCGAGCTCGGCGACCTGCCCAGCACGGTCAACCACCATTGGACCAAAGCGCTGCTGGCCAGCCCGGATGGCAAGAAGCTGTATGTGGGCAGCGGCTCGAACAGCAATATCACGGAGAACGGCCTGGATGTGGAATACCGGCGCGCCGCCGTGCTGGAGGTCGACGCCGCAACCGGTGCGAGCCGCGTGTTTGCAACGGGCCTGCGCAATCCGACCGGCTTGCAGTGGGAGCCGCAATCCGGAAAGCTCTGGGCCATCGTCAACGAGCGCGACGAGATCGGCGCGGACCTGGTCCCGGATTACATGACCTCCGTCCAGGAAAAAGGTTTTTACGGCTGGCCTTACAGCTATTACGGCCAGCACGTCGACCATCGGGTCATGCCCCAGCGGCCCGACCTGGTCAAGAAAGCCATCAAGCCGGATTACGCCCTGGGCTCGCACGTGGCGGCACTGGGACTGTGGTTCTACACCGGGAACGGCCTGCCGCAATACAAGGGCGGTGCATTCGTCGCCGAACACGGCAGCTGGGATCGTTCTCCGCTGAGTGGTTACCAGGTCGTGTACGTGCCGTTTGAAAACGGCATGCCCAAGGGTCCGGCCCAGCCTGTCGTGACCGGGTTCCATTCGGCCGACGAAAAGCAACTGTACGGGGCGCCGGTCGGATTGGCGCAGGATGGGGAAGGCGCCCTGCTGATCGCCGACGACGTGGGGAATGTGATCTGGCGGGTGAGCAGCGCCAAATAGCAGAAAGGAGCCACCGTGAACCAGCGCTATCGACCGATCACGCGCCTGGGCCTCGGTGGCACCGGGCTGGGCGACATGTACCACACCACCAGCGACGCCGCGGCCATCGCGACCGTCGATGCCGCCTGGGAAGCCGGCATCCGCTACTTCGACACTGCGCCGCACTACGGCGCCGGGCTGTCCGAGCACCGCTTCGGCCAGGCCCTGCGCCGCCATCCGCGCCACGCGTACACGCTGTCGACCAAGGTCGGCCGCCTGCTGGCACCGCACTCGCCCGGCGAAATCCAGAGTCCCTTCGTCGGCGCCCTGCCCTTCAGGCGGGTGATCGACTACACCGCCGACGGCGTGCGCCGCTCGGTCGAGGACAGCCTGCAGCGCCTCGCGCTCGGCCACATCGACATCGCCTACGTGCACGACCTCTCGCCCGACATGTTCGGCAACGAATTCGAGCATTACTACCGGATCGCGGCCGGTCCCGGCGGCGCCTTCGAGGGCATGGTACGGCTGAGGGAGGAAGGCATCATCAAGGGCTGGGGCCTGGGCGTGAACACGGTCGAACCCTGCCTGCGCGCGCTGCGCGACTCCGATCCCGACATCTTCCTGCTGGCCGGGCGCTACACGCTGATGGAAACCACGCCGCTGCGGGAACTGTTCCCGCTGTGCGCCGCGCGCGGCGCCCACGTGGTGCTGGGCGGGCCGTTCAACTCCGGCTTCCTGGCCGGCGGCGAGCACTACGACTACCGGCCGGCCAGCCAGGAACAGCGCGCGCATCGCGAGCGCCTGCGCCAGGTGGCAAGCCGCCACCACGTCGACCTGGCCGCGGCCGCGCTGCAGTTCGGCATGGCGCATCCGGTGGCGGCGGCCACCATTCCCGGCACCAGCAGCCCCGAACACCTGCACCGCAACGCGACCCTGATGCACATCGAGATCCCGGCGGCGTTCTGGGAAGCGCTGCGGGCCGATGGACTGGTGCCGGCGGATGCGCCGCTGCCGCCGCGGAAAGCGGCAGCCTGACCCTGCTCATCCAACGGACACACATGGCAACCGACATGAGCTTCGTCGACTACGTCCTCGAGACGGCGCGGCTGGGCGGCCGGCTGACGTACAGGAAGCTGTTCGGAGAGTACGCGCTCTACCTGGACGAGAAGGTCGTCGCCTTCGCCTGCGACAACAGCCTGTTCATCAAACCGTCCCGGGCCGTGGCCAGCCTTGCGCCGGAGCTGCCGCAAGGGCCGCCCTATCCCGGCGCGAAGGACTATCCGATCGCCGACGAGCTGCTCGACGACCCTGGCCTGCTGCGTCGCCTGATCGAGGAAACGGCGGCCCTGATGCCGCTGCCGAAGCCAAAGAAGAAGCCGGCCAAGACCAGCGTGGCGGGCAGCTAGCGCACGCCACGATGGCCTTCGGCAAGCGCGCCGATTTTGCGGCATCATCACTCTCCTCGATAGCATCCAGACAAGGAGAATGAAGATGACCGGCAGCTCGAACCCCTTCTCGACCTACGTCCCGCCACGGGTCTGGTCGCCCGCCACGCAGTCGGGCGGCGCGTTCGCCAACATCAACCGCCCGATCGCCGGCGCCACCCACGAGCAGGAACTGCCGGTGGGCAAGCACCCGCTGCAGTTGTATTCGCTGGGCACGCCGAACGGCCAGAAGGTCACCATCATGCTCGAAGAGCTGCTCGCCGCCGGAAACACGGGCGCCGAATACGATGCCTGGCTCATCAAGATCAACGAAGGTGCCCAGTTCGGCAGCGGCTTCGTCGAGATCAATCCGAACTCGAAGATCCCGGCCCTGGTCGACCGCAGCGGTGAGAAACCGGTGCGCGTGTTCGAATCCGGCTCGATCCTGGTCTACCTGGCGGAAAAGTTCGGCGCTTTCCTGCCGCAACAGATCCCGGCGCGCACCGAGACCTTCAACTGGCTGATGTGGCAGATGGGCTCTGCGCCCTTCGTGGGCGGCGGCTTCGGCCATTTCTATGCCTATGCGCCGGAAAAGCTGGAGTACCCGATCAACCGCTACGCGATGGAAGCCAAGCGCCAGCTCGACGTGCTCGACCGCCTGCTGGCCGAGCGCCGCTTCATCATCGGCGACGAGTACACGATCGCGGACATGGCGATCTGGCCCTGGTATGGCGGCCTGGTGATGGGCGAGCTGTACGAGGCCGCGGAGTTCCTGTCGGTGCACAACTACCAGCAGGTCCGGCGCTGGGCCGACGAAGTCGGGGCGCGCCCGGCCGTGATGCGCGGCCGCAAGGTCAACCGCATGCGCGGCAAGCCCGAGGAACAGGTGGCCGAGCGCCACGATGCGTCCGACCTCGACTGATTCGTTTCCGGCTGTCTAGCGTACGCGCTTCAGGCCGGTTTGCGTCTCGTATCCGCTCAGGATTGGCCGGCCATGGCGGCGCGGTCAAGCCCTGGGGGCTCAGCGGCTCAGGCGCAGCGCAGCGCGCAGGTGCATCGCCAGGGCATGGGCGAGTTCGAACGCGATCGAACGGGTCGGGATGAGCTTGCCGAGCGGGCCGGCGTAGTTGCAGCGTTGAGTGAGGGGCATGTTGATTGTCTCCAATTTCTTATCAGAATAACCATGTCGCATGGCTAGTTCTGTGCGGCATCTCTCATACGAAGCGGAGCAAAACACAATTGATCATCCTCAAATGGGGGAATACGCTGTCTCTTACCCTGATCGGGTGTTTTCATAACCAACACACCAGGAGAATGCCATGAGTTATGCAGACCGCGACAAATACGGCATGTACAAGGACACCGGCAGCGCCGGCCCCGGCCCCCACCTGATGGGGGCCGACACCCTGCTCGGCGACAGCGTCGTCAACGGCAGCAACGACGACCTGGGCGACATCAAGGAAATCATGCTCGACATGAACACCGGCCAAGTCGCCTATGCGGTGCTGTCCTTTGGCGGCTTCCTCGGCATGGGCGAGAAACTGTTCGCCGTGCCCTGGCAGGCCCTGCACCTGGACACCGTCAACAAGCGCTTCGTGCTGGACATCGACAAGGAGCGCCTGAAAAACGCTCCCGGCTTCGACAAGGACGCCTGGCCCGACATGGCCGACGTCCAGTGGGCCAACCAGATCCACAGCTTCTACGGCACCGATCCGAATCGTAGCGGCGCGCCCAGCATGGGTCCGGACGTGGCGATGCGCAGGATGGGCGGCGGCGCGGGCATGGGCGCGGGTGCGGGTTCGATGGGCGCCGGCCATGCGGGCGGCACCGGCACCGGCGCCGGTTCCGGCATGAGCAGCGGCGCGGGCGGGGGGGACCTCGGTTCCGGCAGCGGCATCAGCACCGATCCACGCGCCGGCAACCAGGGCGGCGACTCCGACCTGAGCCACATCCGTGGCAGCAATATCGGCTGAATCCAGGCTGTGCCCCGATCTTCCATGCATTGCATGGGAGCGGGGCACAGCGTTGCCGATATTGCGGGAATTTAAGGGTCAAAAATATACTGAAGAACTTGTCACTCTTGCGTTAAAAAAGAGTGCATAGTACCCCCCTCCCGTGCACGATCCTCGGTGATCTGTGCCCTTTTGGCAGCATTGCTGCCTTTCATCAGGCCGCTCGACGCCATTCCCAAACGCGAAAAGGAATCCCATGTATCCATTCCCGCAGTCCGTGAACCCTGCCGTGCGCTCGCACTTCGATGCCCAGATCGCATTTTTCAACGACCTGTCCAAATCCCTGACGCGCTCCTTCCAGGAGGTCTGCCAGCTCAACATCCAGCTGAGCCAGACCTTGCTCGAAGAGACCGCCATCGCCAGCCAACGCCTGATGACGGCCGAGCGCCCCAACGACGCCCTTGCGGCCGCGGCATCCCGCGCCCAGCCTGCAAGCGACAAACTGCGCGCTTACCACCAGCATCTCTCGCGTCTTGCCGCAACGGCCCAGGTCGAGCTGGCGCGGGTGACGGAGCAGCATGTGCAGGAGACGTCCCGCACCGCGCGTGCGCTCGCGGACGAAGTCGGCCGCGCCGCGTCGGAAGAGACCACGCGCAACATGCAGCGGCAGGAGGAAGCATTGAAGAACTTCCGCGACCCGTTCAAGCAGGAAGAAGGCACACGTGGCGGCAAGACCAGCATGTAGGCCCCGGGTAGCCTGCAAAGCGCCGACGGCGCTTCGTTCCAGGGCAATGCGCAGGGTGCGCCCTCGACACAGTCTGCGCCTCAGGCAGGCAACAAAAACCCCGGCAAACCGGGCTGATCCGTAACGGCTCAAGGGTGCGGCCATGACAGCACCTCGGGCCGCCCTCCCTTCGAATGCCATCCTCCAAGGCTGCGATGAACGAACGATCGCAGCCTTTCTCCATCCGTTCCCATACGCTTTCATCCATGTCACGACCCGGCAAGCATTCGGCCGGATTGCGTCGCGCTGGCGCAACGTCCTACGGCAAAGCCCGGCGCACGCTGATATGCTGCAGCGCAGCATGACGCAATACTTGGGTATAACAAGTAAACCGGAGACTTCTACCAATAAGGAGTCATGAAAATGTTCATAAACGTGTTGGATGCCTGGTCGTCTTTTGCCTTTCCTCCTTGGAACAGCGCCCAATTCTTCGCGCCGTCTCCATCCTCCAGCGCTCGGCACGGCGGCGAGTTCATCCGGGGCGGCTTCAAAACCGATCAGCGGACCTTGCCCTACAAGCTCTTTATTCCCAGCAATTACCACGGCCAGGCGATGCCGCTGGTCGTGATGCTGCATGGCTGTGGACAAGACGCCAGCGATTTTGCCCTCGGTACCGGCATGAACGAACTGGCCGAGCAGCTCGATGTCCTGGTCCTGTATCCCGAGCAATCCGCCGACGCGCACTGGAACAAATGCTGGCACTGGTACGATCCCGCCCACCATCGGCACGGCGAGGGGGAACCGGCGCTGCTTGCGGGGCTCACGCAGCAGATCGCCACCGAGTATGCCGTCGACAGAACGCGCATCGCCGTTGCCGGCCTGTCGTCGGGGGCGGCCATGGCAGTCATCCTGGGGCGCACCTATCCCGAGCTGTTCAGTGCGGTCGGCAGCCATTCCGGCCTGGCGCACGGCAGCGCGACCGACAGCGTCGGCGCCATGCTGGCCATGCGCGACGGCGTCGACCCGGACAAGCTGGCCCATACCGCACCGCCTGCCGGCGTCCCGGTCATCGTCTTCCATGGCGATGCCGACGCCACGGTGCACCGGCAAAACAGCGCGGGCGTGGTGCAGCAATCCCTCGACAGCTATGCCGCACATACGCCGGATGCGCATGCGAACCTGCGCATCCTCGAGGAGACCGGAGAAGCCGGCGGGAGAACGTTTATCCGTCACATCCACGCGGGGAAGAACGGCGTCGTGCTGGCCGAACAATGGACCGTGCACGGCGCCGGCCATGCCTGGTCGGGCGGCACCTCGCGGGGCAGCTACACGGACAGCCGCGGGCCCAACGCCAGCAAGGAAATGCTGCGCTTCTTCCTGGATCCATCAATGCGGCACACCGGCCAGACGGGCCGGGACCTGCTCAGCGCGGCTTGAGCACGGCCCGGAAGGCCTTCAACGCGGCCGGGTGATAGATGGTGGCATGGGTCTCGCCCGGCCACTCGTCGTAGCTGAAACCCAGCCCCGCCTTGCCGAGGCTGGCCGCCAGCGCGGCGACGTCGATGTCGGGCCGCCCGTCGGCGCTGGCCGCGACGACCAGGGTTTTCCTTGCCGCGGCGGACGGCGGATGCGCGATCAGGTGCTTCGCCAGCCGGCCGCCGTTCCACCACAGGCTGGGGTCGATCGCGATATAGGTGTCGAACAGGTCCGGCTCCAGCGCCAGCGTCTCGACCACGAACAGCCCGGCCAGCGACTCGCCGACGATCGCCCGTTCCTGCGTGACGCGGTAGCGCTTTTCCACTTCCGGCATCAGCTCGGTGCGGATGAAGTTGCGGTAGGCCTGCGAGCCGCCGACCGTTGGTGCGATGCTGCGGTCCTTGGCGACCGCGGTAGGGCCGGTGAGGTCGCGCCGGCGCTGCGTGTTTTCTATTCCCACCAACAAGAAGGGCCGCACGGTGCCGTTGCCGGCGCCGACCTGCAGCAGGCCGGCCACGTGCAGGAAGTCTTCCAGCATGCCGCCGTCCGGCATGTACAGCACCGGCAGCGGGGTGCCGGCCGGGATGCCAGCCGGGACGTAGACGTTGATGCGCCGGGTTTCGCCGAGCGCGGCGGAGGCGATGGTCCAGGTGTCGCCGATCGCCAGCGGCGCGGCGGCGGATGCGGCCGGCGCCGCCGAATCGGCTGCAGGCGCGGCTGCGGGCGCGGCCCCGCCGGGCAAGGGCAGGCAGGCCGCCGGCGCGGCCAGGGCAAGGCGCAGCAACAGGGTGGACATCTTCATCGCAGCATCGACTCCCATACTTTCTGCAGACGTTTGGAAGACACCGGCATCGGCGTCCTCAGTTCCTGCGCGAACAGCGAGACGCGCAGCTCTTCCAGCATCCAGCGGAAGTCCGTCATGCGCGGATCGAGGTTCTTCATCGGCTGGTTCTTGATGGTGCGCTGGAACTGGCTGGCCGCGCCCTGCCACTCCGCCATCAGCTGGGCGTCGCGCGCGGTATTGGTGCGCAGCTTTTCGAGGCGCACGTTCATCGCCTTCAGATAGCGCGGGAAGTGCGCCAGCTGGCTGTACTCGGTGTCGGCGATGAAGCGCTTGTGCACCAGCCCCTGCAACTGGGCCTGCATGTCGGCGGCCACCGCCTGGGGCAAGTTCTGCAGGCGCTTGGGCATGCCGTGGAACTCGGCCAGGATCTGGCCGGCCAGGCGCGCGATCTCGTTGATCAGGAGGCCGATGCGGCCCTTGCCCTCGTCCTTGCGCTTATTGAAGGAGGCGGCATCGACCGGCAGCGGGTCCTGCAGGCAGGCGATGTCGATCGCCTTGTTGACGATCTGCTCGCGCAGGTCCTCGGGCGAGCCCACCGACATGAACTGCATGCCCATCTGCTGCAGGCCGGGGATGTTTTTCTCGGCGAACTTGAGCTGGTCCTTGAACTGCAGCGCGAACAGGCGGCGCAGGCCGATGCGGTGGGTGCGCGCGGCCACGTTGGGGTCGTCGAACACTTCCAGGTCGCAGTGCGTGCCCTTGTCGACCAGGGCCGGAAAACCGATCAGGGTCAACTTGCCCTGGGTGATCTCCAGCAGTTCGGGCAGCTCGCCGAAGCTCCAGCTGGTGATGTTGGTGGCGGCCGGCGCAGGGGTGTTGGCCGGCGCTGCGCTTGCAGCCGATCCTGCACCGCCCTTACCCTTGTCGGCAGCGTATGCGGAAGCCGCCGCGGCGGGCTTGGCCGCCTTGCCGAAGGCCGCCTGCGCGCTGGCCTGGCCGCTGGCCACCTGGGCCGGCGTGGATTCCGCCATGCGCTGGAAGCTCTGGCGCGCCTGGCCGCCCAGCTCCGCCTGGAGCGTGGCCAGGTTGCGCCCCATGTCGAGCTGGCGGCCGTGCTCGTCCACCACCTTGAAATTCATGAACAGGTGGGCCGGCAGGGTCTCCAGCTTGAAGTCGGTGGTCAGCACGCGCGCGCTGGTGTGCTGGTGGATGTCCGCGATCAGCGCGTCGATCAGGTCGCCGCGGCCGAAGCGCACCGGGTCCTGGTTGCGGTCGAAGAAGCTAGCCGCGTAGTCCGGCAACGGCACGCAGTGGCGGCGCAGCTTCTGCGGCAGCGATTTCAACAGCAACTGCACCTTCTCCTTCAGCATGCCCGGCACCAGCCAGCCCGGGCGCTCGTGCGGGATCTGGTTCAGCGCGAACAGCGGTACCGTCAAGGTCACGCCGTCCCGCGGGCTGCCCGGCTCGAAGTGATAGGAGAGGCCCATCTCGATGCCGGTGACGTTCATCGTCTTCGGGAACAGCTCGGTCGTGACGCCGGCCGCCTCGTGGCGCATCAGCTCTTCGCGGTTCAGGAACAGCAGCTTCGGATTGTCGCGCGAGGCGTCCTTGTACCACTTTTCGAAGCCGGCGCCGTTCACGATGTCGGCCGGGATCTCCTTGTCGTAGAAGGCCGCGATCAGCTGGTCGTCAACCAGCACGTCGAGGCGCCGCGACTTGTGTTCGAGGTTCTCGATTTCCTTGATCAGCTTGTGGTTGTGGGCGAAGAACGGCGCACGCGTCTCGTAGTCGCCCCCCACCAGCGCGTCGCGGATCAGGATCTCGCGCGCTTCCTGAGGGTTGATGTTGGCGTAGTTGATGCGGCGCTGGCTGTAGACCACGATGCCGTACAGGGTCGCGCGCTCGCTCGCCGTCACCTGGGCGCTGCGCTTTTCCCAGCGCGGCTCGCCCCAGGATTTTTTCAGCAGGTGCCCGCCGATCTTCTCGACCCACTCGGGCTGGATCTGGGCCAGCGTGCGCGCGTACAGGCGCGTGGTCTCGACCAGTTCCGCCGCCATCACCCACTTGCCGGCCTTCTTGCCGAGGTAGGAACCCGGCCAGATGTGGAACTTGATGCCGCGCGCGCCCAGGTAGGCGCCGCCGCTTTGTGATCCCCCCTCGTCTTCCATCTTGTAGCCGATATTCCCCAGCAGGCCGGTCAGCAGCGCCATGTGCAGCTGATCGTAGGTGGCCGGCGTTTCGTTCATGCGCCAGCCCTGCTCCTTGACGATGGTGAAGAGCTGCGAATGCACGTCGCGCCATTCGCGCAGGCGGACCTGCGAGAGGAAGTTCTCGCGGCAGTTCTCCTGCAGCTGGCGGTTGGTTTTCTTGTGCTCGATGGCCTGCTCGAACCAGCGCCAGATCTTCACGTAGCTGAGGAACTCGCTCTTCTCGTCGGCGAATTTCTTGTGCTTCTCGTCGGCCTGCTGCTGGTATTCCATCGGCCGGTCGCGCGGGTCCTGCACCGACAGCGCGGAGGCGATGATCAGCATCTCGGTCAGGCAGGTATTGTCGACGGCGGCCAGGATCATGCGGCCCACGCGCGGGTCGAGCGGCAGCTTGGCCAGCTTGCGCCCCATCGGCGTCAGCGCGTTGGCGTCGTCGACCGCGCCGAGTTCCTGCAGCAGCTGGTAACCGTCGGCGATCGCGCGGCCCTGCGGCGACTCGACGAAGGGGAAGGTCTCCACATCCGTCAGGTGCAGCGACTTCATGCGCAGGATGACGGCCGCCAGCGAGGAACGCAGGATCTCCGGCTCGGTGAATTTCGGACGCTGCAGGAAGTCTTCTTCCTCGTACAGGCGGATGCAGACGCCGTCGGCCACGCGGCCGCAGCGGCCGGCGCGCTGGTTGGCCGCCGACTGCGCGATCGCCTCGACCTGCAGCTGCTCGACCTTGTTGCGGTAGCTGTAGCGTTTTACGCGCGCCAGGCCGGAATCGACCACGTAGCGGATGCCGGGTACGGTCAGCGAGGTCTCGGCCACGTTCGTCGCCAGCACGATGCGGCGCGCGTTGGTGGTCTTGAACACGCGGTCCTGCTCCTCGACCGACAGGCGGGCGAACAGCGGCAGGATCTCGACGTGCGGCGGATGCTGCTTGCGCAAGGCTTCGGCGCAGTCGCGGATCTCGCGCTCGCCGGGCAGGAACACCAGCACGTCGCCCTGGCCCAGGCGACAGAGCTCGTCGACCCCATCGACCACGGCATCGATCAGGTCGCGCTTGTCGCGCGCGGCCTGCGCCTTCGAGACCGATTTGCCGTCGCTCGCCGGCGCGCCGGCCGTGACGGGGTCGCGGTCGACCGGGCGGTAGCGCACCTCGACCTTGTACAGGCGCCCCGAGACCTCGATCACCGGCACCGGCTTCTCCGGTGTGCCGAAGTGGCGCGCGAAACGCTCGGCATCGATGGTCGCCGAGGTGATGATGATCTTCAGGTCGGGCCGGCGCGGCAGGATCTGCTTCAGGTAGCCGAGCAGGAAGTCGATGTTCAGGCTGCGCTCGTGCGCCTCGTCGATGATGATCGTGTCGTAGGCCTTGAGCAGCGGATCGGTCTGAGTCTCGGCCAGCAGGATACCGTCGGTCATCAGCTTGACCCAGGCACCCGGCTGCAGGGTGTCGTTGAAGCGCACCTTGTAGCCCACGTGCTCGCCCAGCGGCGTGCCCAGTTCGTGGGCGATGCGCTTGGCGGTGGACGATGCCGCGATCCGGCGCGGCTGGGTGTGGCCGATCATGCCCTTCTCGCCGCGCCCCAGTTCCAGGCAGATCTTCGGCAGCTGGGTCGTCTTGCCGGAGCCGGTTTCGCCGGAGACGATGATGACCTGGTGCTTGCTCAATGCTTCGGCGATCTCCTTGCGGCGGCCGGAAACCGGCAGGTCTTCGGGGAAGGTGATCGGCGGGAGCGGCGTGCGCATCGGCGGCTTGCGCCCGGTGTTCGGCTGCTCCTTGCGCGGCTGCTCGCCGTCGCCGGCCTTGCGTTGCTGTCCGCGTTCGCCGCCCTGCGGCGCGTCCGCGGGCGCCTGAGCGCGCGCGGGCGCGCGCGGCTTGCCCTGGCCACCCTGTGCGCCATTGCGTCCACCTTCCTGGCGTCCATCGCCGGCGCGGCGTTCGCCGGCCTCGCGGTGCACGCGCTCCGGCTTCGCCTGCAGCTCCGGCGTCTTCGTCAACGGAGCGCGCGTGTCGGTGCGGCCCGCATCCTGGCGCGATGGGGTCGAATTGCGATCGGGGGAAGCTGCGCGCGCCGAGCTCGGCGAAGGCTTGTTACTCTGTTCTGACATTGATTTTTACAAGGTATTTGGTGCGCAAGTCGCGCAGCCAATTATAATGCGGCAAATGGAAAACCCTACCCAATTCGTCCAGTGGCTGCGCTCGGTCGCGCCGTATATTCATGCATTCGGTGGCAAGACTTTCGTCGTCGCCTTCCCCGGTGAACTCGTCGCCGCCGGCGCCCTGCCGGTGTTGGCCCAGGACTTGTCGCTGCTGGTCGGCCTCGGCATTCGCATCGTGCTGGTACACGGCTCGCGGCCCCAGGTCGCCGAGCAGCTCGGGCTGCGCAACGTCGAGGGACGCTTCCACAACGGCGTGCGTATCACCGACACCGCCGCCCTGGAATGCGCGAAGGAAGCAGCCGGCGAACTGCGCCTGGACATCGAAGCGGCTTTCAGCCAGGGTTTGCCGAACACGCCGATGTCGAACGCCCACATCAGCATCGTCTCGGGCAACTTCGTGACCGCGCGCCCGGTCGGCGTCATCGACGGCATCGATTTCGAGCTGACCGGCGTCACGCGCAAGATCGCGGCCGAGAAGATCCATCCGATCCTGCAGACCGAAGACAATATCGTGCTGCTGTCGCCGCTCGGCTTCTCGCCCACCGGCGAAGTGTTCAACCTGACCATGGAAGACGTGGCCTCGGCCGCTGCGATCGCCCTGCATGCCGAAAAGCTCATCTTCATCACGGAGACTCCCATGATGACGGATGCCGCCGGCGCCGAGATCCGCGAACTCTCGTCGCACCAGGCCGAAGCCGTGCTGCAGGCAGGCTTCCTGCCCGCCGACGCCTCGTTCTACCTGCAGCATGCCATCAAGGCCTGCCACAGTGGCGTCGACCGCTCGCACATCGTGCCTTTCCAGCTGGACGGCTCGGCCCTGCTCGAGCTGTTCACCCACGACGGCGTGGGCACCATGATCAGCCACGAAAACCTGGAAAGCCTGCGACAGGCCACAATTGAGGACGTCGGCGGAATTATCAAGCTCATCGAGCCGCTGGAAGCCGACGGCACCCTGGTCAAGCGCCCGCGCGAACTGATCGAACGCGAGATCGACCACTTCTCCGTGATCGAGCACGACGGCGTGATCTTCGGCTGCGCGGCCTTGTACCCCTTCCCCGGCGAGAAGATGGGCGAGATGGCCTGCCTGACCGTGAGCCCGGACGCGCAGACTCAGGGCGACGGCGAACGCATCCTGAAGAACATCGAAAACCGCGCCAAGGCCGCCGGCCTGACCAGGCTGTTCGTGCTGACCACCCGCACCGCGCACTGGTTCAAGAAGCGCGGCTTCGTGCCCGCCACGGTCGACGACCTGCCGAAGGACCGCGCCCACATGTATAACTGGCAGCGCCGCTCGCAGATTTTCATCAAGACCTTGTAAGGGAAGCGAGAAGCGCAGCAGGTTCCCGCTCCCTTTATAATTGACGCTTTTCGAAGACCATTCAGGAGCAACAACATGGCGCGCACCGTCCATTGCATCAAATTGAACAAGGAAGCCGAAGGCCTGGACTTCCCCCCCTACCCGGGCGAACTGGGCAAGCGGATCTACGAAAGCGTGTCGAAGGAAGCGTGGCAGGGCTGGCTGAAGCACCAGACCATGCTGATCAACGAAAACCGCCTGAACATGGCCGACGCCCGCGCCCGCAAATACCTGGCGACCCAGATGGAGCGCCATTTCTTCGGTGAAGGCGCCGACGAAGCGGCCGGCTACGTGCCGCCGACCGCCTGACCGCTTTTCCTTCCTCCGGGCGGCGTGTCCTGCGCCGCCTGACGCTCTCCTGCCTTTCCGCCATTTCCGCCGTTCCGCCGCCAGGCGGCAACGCTGTTTTAACGCGCTTACTACTTTGCCCCAGTTCGTCCAATAGATTCGCACCTAGTTTCTCTTGCAATATTTCGGCTAAAACTGGTCACGACGCAATAAATTTGTGCACTGCACATCGCGTAAGTCATCCTTTGCCTACGATCTATCGTGCGCTTTATGTTGCCCGGAACCGAACAGGAGGCCCGAGCGTCTGTCTTTCTCAGATTGATACTGCGAAGGGCAAGGAATGGCAGATCCATTGCGACGTTTAAAAGATCCCGTAATTAATGAGGACGGCAGCCTTCATGTGCGCACTGTGCTGACGCCGACCAGTTTCAGGACACGGGGCCTGGTGTACAAAGGTTCTAACAAAGTTGTTCCGGTCATATTTATTCCGGGAACTATGGGAACGAATCTGCGTATCAGGCGAGATGTACCGTTGCCACCGGGCTATCCACTAAAGCCTGGCGAACCGGCTTGGCGACCGCCGAATAACGATGCGGCTGCCCTGATGGATGCGGCTGATTGGAAAAAGCGCAGTCCGAAAGAGCGCCAGCTCATCCTTCACCCGGATTTTGTGGAAGTCGACGGCTCGGGCGAGTTGGATATTGCCAATTGCCATATCGAGCGCAGCGTCATGCGTGAGCGCGGCTGGGGTGAAATCTTCAATGGCTCCTATGGCAGTTTGTTGTTCGAACTGCAGAGCCATCTGGAAACGACGTTTCAATTCGACATGCTCAACAAGCGGCATATACGCGCTCGCTGGAAAGAAGTCATGCAGGCAATGCAGAGCGATCCCTTGCAGCGCTGGGGTGTGCGCTCGGTGGCGCCGCTGACGGAAAGCGAGCTGGAAAAATATGCCGAGTACCAATACCCGATCTACGCCTGTGGCTATAACTGGCTTCAATCCTGCAGCGAATCGGCCACACGATTGGAGCGGCGTATCGACGAGATCCTCACGTGGTGGCGGACTCGCAAGCATGAATGCGACAAGGTCATTCTCGTCACCCATTCCATGGGCGGCCTGGTCGCCCGCGCTTGTGCGAAGCGCATTCCCGACAAGATCGCAGGCATCGTTCACGGCGTCATGCCGGCGTTGGGGGCGCCGCTGGCCTACCGCCGCCTGGCATGCGGGACGGAATGCGAGAACCCGGGAAGCGATGGGGTCGACAACTACAAGGCTGGCAAGTTCGCCGACATCGCCGGGAGACGCCCCGAAGACACGACGCCCGTCTTGTCGGTAGCGCCCGGCGCGCTGGAATTGCTGCCGAATCAGCTTCATCCGAAACCCTGGCTGCACGTCAGGGTCATTACGAGTCCGGCTGCAGGTCAGCGGCAGGAAACGGTTAACGATTGCCTGCACCTGCCGAACGAATCACAAGCCAATCCTTACGATCTGTACCGGGATATGAGCTCCTGGTACAGGCTGATCAATCCTGATTTGGCCGACCCTGCCGACCTGTATGCCAACAAAGCCGGAGGAGCGATAAAGAAAATAAGAAATGCCATCGCTGCCGCCGAGGCATTTCACGCCTGGCTGGCGGATTATTATCACCCTGCCACTTTTGCTTACTACGGCGCCGACAAGATGCATCCCGCCTATGGCCAAATTCGGTGGGTGGCACATCAATCGACCAAGGGCGCGGCGGCTCCGGTAACGCCTGCGAACATACAGGGTGCCAGATATCTGGCCCATGAACCGAACGGCGCACGAAAGCTCAGCCTTGAAGGCAAGGCCGATCTTATTTTTTCTGTGGAGCCACAAGATTCAGCCGGCGACGACACAGTATCGCTTCATTCCGGTGCGGGGCCAGCCGGCAAAGTGAAGCAGTTGTTCGCCACGCGCGGCTATCGCCATCAGGAAAGCTACAAACACCATGACACCATCCTGTTGACTTGCTACTGCATCGTCAAAGTTGTCCAGGAACTGGATAAACATGGATAAGGGAAGCAAAAAGTCAAATCCAGTGATTGGTGTCTTGGCGGCACTCTACGGGGTCTTTCTGTTGTATGGAATAGGGAGTTCGATGATGGATCAGTACACAATCACGCAGCTGACACAACATATGAAAACGGCTTGTGTCGGGAGGTTCCTCATCGATTTGCCCGAATCCATGGAGAATTCCTACGGCCAGGTGTTTGTAGATGGACTCTGGGTTTCTGGACAAGAAGAAACGAGGCAGGCATTTGAAGCCCGTGTATTGGCGAGGCAAGCGGAAATTGCTGCCGAACCAAACGAGCTTGGCAAAAAGAATTTGGAGAAGATCGAAGATTATGAAAATAATGGCTTTACAGGAAAGATTTTCGTATTCGGCCGCCAGATAACAAAGGGGCAAGAACACGGTAAATCGATGGAGTGGGTCGATGTGAAACTGGAAGCCTACGTTCATTCCCAAGGCAGGAGCTTCAGCTTCAAGACAGACGGCTACGACCTGGCCCTGACAGGAAACCTGCGGAAGCTCATGGACAAGCTCCGCTTGCTTCCTTCAGAAGAAATTCCCACGGCAGCAGGGTTCTGCTTCGGGCTTGGCATGTTTGTCGACCCTTTACCAGCCGATCTTACAGAGGGCGTAGTGATGTTCGCCGGCTTTCCGGATCATCCCGATCTCGCGATGGCGCTCAACACCCGCGCCGGGACGAAACCCGACACGGAAGGCCGGCTGGAACGAGATACCGCTGTCGATGCGGCGATGCCCACGTGGCAGCGGGCGCTCATGAATAAATTAAGGAAAGGCAAGCGAACCATTCACGGGATCGAGGGCGACGAAGTAGCCGAAAAATGGACTGAACTCAATTTCGTACATACCTTTGGTTTCAATTGGGAAGTGAACGGAACAAGCGACAATGTCTTCGTTCCTTTCATGCACCTCGAAATGTCGACCGGCCATCCCGTCAATGCCGGCGCGCGGCCCGTCATCAGCTTCCTCGGCGAAGAAGCCCTGGTCCAGTTGTGGGACAGGATATCGGCCAGCATCCGGGTCCGCCCAACAGGCGCGCCGCCGCCGGCAAAACCCGCACCGCCGCCGGCTTCCAAACCGGGCGACACCGCATCGGCGGGCGAGATCTGTCCCGCAACCGGCTGGTGGCAATGCCAGGATGGAGGATATGGCGCCAGCGTGGCGGGAGGCCGGCGCCAGTTCCTGACGCAAGGCCAGCGGATGCCGCAGGCCCTGCTGCTGCAGCCGCGAACGCTGTGGGAAAGAATGCGTGGCGTGCAGTCTAGCTACCGGCTCGACTACCCTAGCGCCTGGACGCTCGTCGACCGCCGCAACCGGGCACGGACGGCCTCGTCGTAGGCGCCTCAGGGCCGCTTGGGCGGCGCCAGCGCGGCCATCACATCCTGCACGCCAATTTTATCGACCCAATCCCCGTGCCGCGGCGTCGTGATCACGGTGCTGTTGGTCCTGTCGATCGGCGCCCATTCCGGGTTATTTTGCCGCATCAGCGCAATCACCGGCACATGCACCGCGTTGGCCAGGTGCATTACCGCCGTCTCCACTGAAATGATGAGCTCGCACAGGCTGAGGATGGCCGGCAGCTGGAAAAAATTGTCTTCGGCGCTGAACAGGTGGGTCCGCTCCAGCGCCGCGCCGGCGAACAGTTCGCGGGCACGCGCCAGTTCCTCGGGCACGACGTTGACGATGAAGCCGGCCTCGCGCCAGTCCGGCTCGCAGCGCATGGTCCGGATCAGCCCGATGACCCGTTCGAGCGGCCAGCTGCGTTCGACCGACTTGGAAAATGCGTTGACGAACACGACGCGGGACGGCTTGCCGTCGGCGCGCACGAAGCCCCAGTCGGCGAACTGCGTGCGCGCATAGTCGATCCACCTGTCGGCGATATCGAGGACGGGGAAGCGTGCGGCCGACGGGATCTCCATGCCGAACAGCTGGGTGAACCAGCCGGCGTAGATGTCGCTGATGTGCTGGTCCGGATGCGGCGTATAGGCCGGGATGAAGGCGTCCAGCTTGCGGTAGACGAGGCGCTTGGCGATATCGTAGGGCCGGACATGCTTCTTCTGCCCGACCACGAAGCCGTGCGGGCTGATGCTGCGCGCCAGGCTGGCGTACTTGTGGCGCTCCAGCACGGCGAGCGAGACCACGACCGGATAATCTTCCTGGCGCGCTTCCTCCAGCGACTCGCGGTACAGTTGCGGGCTGTAGGTTTCGTCGTAGACCTTGTCGATGTACGGACACTCGGCCAGCCAGTCGTACAGCGCATATTTCCTGAGATGTTCCCACTCCGACGAACGGCTGGTGCGGCGGCGTTCGTCGACCCAGAGGTGGATCTTCAGGTGCGGCCACGCCCGCGCAAAGGCCTGGAAGCAGCTTTGCAGGTAAGTAAAATCTCCGAGGGCGAGGTGGGCGATGAAGAGGATCTTGTCGGCCCGCCGCAGCAAGGCGGGATCGACCAGCGGCGCCTGCGCGGCCGGCGCCGCGCGGCGGATGGCATCGAGCGTTGATGGTTCCGGCACGCTGAAGGGCATGACGAATGCGGGGTTGCCGCTACGGTTACGCCAGGCATCGAGCCCGATGGAGTGATTACCCGCTTGTTTCATATTGCTCCGACCTTGCATGGAAGACGATACGAAAATTCTAGGGGTAAACACCTGCTCAAATTGCAAATAAACTGTAAGAATGCGTAAAGTTATGTCAAGACAACGATAGCATGGTGCACTGCAAAAGTCTGCAGGCGCACGCTTGAAACAGGGATCTGCCCACGCACTGCGGCGCAAAGCAGACAATGATGATGAGGGAGCGATAACGCTCCCGCGAACGCGGATTGAATGATTACATCTGACGGCACTGGCGCATCTCGCAGCGCGCCATGAACACCTTGCCGTTATCGCATTGGATACGGTAGACCTCGACCGGCCCCGGCTCGGTGACCAGGCCGGCACCCTGCCTGCCTGTGCAGGCCTGCTGCTTCGCCAACTTCTCGACGGTATTGGAGGAGACGCCGAGGCGGAACGGCAGCTTCTGGATCGGCGTGCCGTCCGCGTCCACCAGGCCGGCGGGCCTGGCCGGGGCCGGTGCCGCCGCGGCAGTCGCGGGCGGCACCGGCTTGTGGAACCAGGCACAGCCGCCCAGCAGCACGGCGAGCGGCATCAGGACGAAACCACGTTTCATGCCGCTCTCCGACCTCAGAAGCTCAGGGTCTTGACGCCGTCCGCCATGCCCAGCAGGCAGACGTTGGCGCCGCGCTGGGCAAACAGGCCGACGGCGATCACGCCGACGATCTGGTTGATCTCCGTTTCGAGCGCCACCGGGTCGGTGATCGACAGGCCGGCCACGTCGATGATGTGGCCGCCGTTGTCGGTGACGAAGGCTTCCTCGCTGCCCGGCTTGGTGCGCAGGCGCGGCTGCCCACCCAGGCTGGCCAGCTTGCGCATCACGGCCGCGCGCGCCATCGGCACGACTTCGACCGGCAGCGGGAACTTGCCCAGGGTTTGCACCAGCTTGGAGCCGTCGGCGATGCAGACGAAGCTCTTCGACACGGAAGCGACGATCTTCTCGCGCGTCAGGGCGGCACCGCCACCCTTGATCATCGCGCCGGAAGCGTCGATCTCGTCGGCGCCGTCGACGTAGACCGAGATCGACTCGACCTCGTTCAGGTCGCGCACCTCGATGCCGTGGCTGCGCAGGCGCGCGGCGGTGGTTTCCGACGACGCGACCGCGCCCTTGATGCGGTGCTTGATCTTGCCGAGTTCGTCGATGAAGTAATTGGCGGTCGAGCCGGTGCCGACGCCGATGATTTCGCCGTCGACCACGTAGTCGATGGCGGCGCGGGCCACGGCCTGCTTGAGTTCGTCCTGGGTCATGATGTTGGTGAAGGTGAAAAATGCCGCCATTTTAACGGATGCGCGCCGCCCTTCGGCATTTTGCGGCCGGCCCGGTCCTCAGATCAGGCGCAGCATCGAACCTGCAAGAACTTACAGTGCCTTACCGGGCGCCAGGCTGCTAGACTGGCGTGCCATGAAGTGTTGACGACAATAACACAAGAGCCTGGCTACCCTGCCGGCATTTTCCTACTCTGAGGAGATGAAAATGGTCAGCAAGAACACGATTTGCCTGTGGTTCAACGGCGATGCACTGGATGCGGCGAAGTTCTACGCCGCGACCTTTCCGGACAGCGCAGTCAAGGCCGTCCACCAGGCACCGGGCGATTACCCCGCCGGCAAGCAAGGCGATGTGCTGACGGTCGAGTTTACGGTGGCCGGCATCCCTTGCCTGGGCCTGAATGGCGGCCCCGGCGCCAGGCACAGCGAGGCGTTTTCCTTCCAGATCGCAACCGAGGACCAGGAAGAAACCGACCGTTTATGGAATGCGATCGTGCAGAACGGCGGCCAGGAAAGCGTGTGCGGCTGGTGCAAGGATAAATGGGGCCTGTCGTGGCAGATCACGCCGCGCGTGCTGTCCGAAGCGATCGCCGATCCCGATCCGGCGGTGGCCAAGCGTGCCTTCGAGGCGATGATGACGATGGGGAAGATCGACGTGGCGGCGATCGAGGCCGCACGGCGCGGTTGAGGCTAGCTATTGAAAGGACATGGTATGGCTTTGAAAGATGAGATCCAGGCAGCGCAAGATCGCCTTGCCGAGGCCGTCTCGGCGCGCGATGCCAGCGGTGCCGCATCGCTGTACACCGAGGATGCGCGCTTGATCCCGCAAGGCGGGCCTGCATGCGCCAGCAGCGACGCGATCGCCGCATTCTTCGCCGGCAGCTTCGACAAGGGCATCGTCGGCGCACGCTTTACCACGAACGAGGTGGACGGCGATGATGCGCAAGCCACCGAGATCGGCAATTTCGAGCTCGATGCAATGCTCCCGGGTGGTGAGCGGGTCCTTGCGGCCCAGGGCCGCTACCTGATCGTCTGGCGCAAAACCGCAGGCGAGTGGCGCATCCATCGGGACATGTTCAATACCTAGAAGCATGGCGGGCACCCTGCTCCGGTGCTCAGGACGTCTTCTGTACCTGATCACCATCCTTGCCGGCGGCGTCTATGCGCTGAGCTGTATCGTCTGGCTGCGCGCGCCTGTTCTCAGTGTCCTTCTTCTATCGACCTTGATGGCATTGCCTTTCCTCGGACTGGCCTGGCTCCTTGAGCGCATCGGAGAACGCATGAGCAAGCGGAAAAAGCTGCCATGGTTCCACGTCGACCCCGATAATGGCATCATGCACAGGACTGAGCGCAAGTAAGCAGGCAAGTAAGCACTCAAGGAGACGCCCATGAGCCAGTTCACCGGCGGCCGCCTGTGCGGCGATGTGCGCATGACGATCGACGGAGAGACGGGCGACCGCGAGGGCAGCGGCCGCAGCGAGGCGTAATTCACTCCCCGGCGGCAGGCAGCCGAACAGCCGCTTGCCCGGCCGCTCGCCGTCCCAGATCTGGTGCACGACCGCGCTGCCGTCGCTCTGCTTCGCCAGGCAGAAGCGCGCCTCGTAGGGCTGGGCGGTACTGGAGGTCTTGCCGGGCCGGGCGTCGATGCGCAGGTAGTAGACCTTGCCGGCTTCCGGCGCTGCCGCCCGGGTGCGCGGCAGCGACGCGACTTAGCCGCCGTAGGGCACGCACATCGAGAAGCTGAGGGGAAGGTGCGTTCGGGCGGCATGGTCGTCTTCCACAGCATGCGCTGCCCGTCCGAGAGGTCACGGCGTGGAAATCGGGCGTCCCCTCGCGTTCTTCGCGCGGGCTGATGGTAAAGCACGGACCGCCGCGCGGTCCTTCGCGGACCTCGGCAGCGCCGATACGGGCTTGGGCGTCAGCCGCCGGGACCAGCGTGAGCGCCAGCGCGCATAGGGCGCCGGGTGGGAACGACGTGATTAAATGCGGGGACGACGAAATGCCAGTTTGCGCGCCCCGCCCCGCGGCAGATTCTCGCGGTCCGCCGGATCGGCCAGAAAACCCGCCAGCACCTGCTCGTACAAGGCTAGCTCGTGCGCGTGGCGGTGCTGTCGCATGATGCGCGGATGACGCATGAACTTCAGCGCAAAGTAGTCGGCCAGCAGGTCGCCTTGGGCTTCCATGTTGTAGTCGGCCAGGGTCGCGTCTTCGCGCAGCGCGTAGTGGTAGGACAGCTTGATGCGGATGGCACCGCGCAGCCGCACCGGGTAGCCGAGCTGGTGCTGCCAGACGTGTACCATCTCGTGCATGAACCAGTGGATGACGGTCGGCTTGCCCAGGCTGTAGTCGGGGAGGAAACAGGAACGGTGGAAGTACATGCTGCCGTTCGGGGTCATGGCGCAGTTCTTCGGCTGCACCAGCGGCAGGTAGCGGCGGTCGTGGACCCGCACGCGCGTGTAGTCGATGGCGCCGCCGAACAGCAGCGACGCCATCGCGATCTCCCCCACGGTCAGCCCGCGCGCCATGCGGCCCCGGGCCGACCTTAAGCGGCGGCGCGCAGGCTGGATGCGGCCTTGGCCAGGTCGGTGATCAGGCCCCAGTCGCCGGCCTTGATGGCATCAAGCGGGGTGAGCCAGGAGCCGCCGACGCAAGCAACGTTCTTCAGGGCCAGGAACTGCGGGGCGGTCTCGATCGAGATGCCGCCGGTCGGGCAGAAGCTCACGTCCGGCAGCGGGCCGGCAATCGCCTTCAGCATGCCGACGCCGCCCGCCGGCACGGCCGGGAACAGCTTCAGCTGCTTGAAGCCGGCTTCGCGCGCCACCATCACTTCGGACGGGGTCATGCAGCCCGGCAGCAGCGGCAGGCCGCTCTTTTTCGCTGCCTCGATCAGGGCCGGGGTCAGGCCCGGCGACACGCCGAACCTTGCTCCGGCATCGCGCGAGGCGGCGAATTCCTCCGGCTGGGTCAGGGTGCCGACGCCGACGATCGCACCTTCCACCTGGGCCATCGCGCGGATCGCCTCCAGGCCGTGCCTGGTGCGCAAGGTTACTTCGAGCACGCGGATGCCGCCGGCGACCAAGGCCTTGGCGAGGGGGACGGCGTGGTCCGGATCGTCGATCGCGATCACCGGGATCACGACGGCCGAACGCATGATGTCGAGCAGGTTCATATCAGTACTCATCGTTGTGCTCACTTACTTGGATTTGCGAAACAGGAAATCTTCATCGGAACCCGGCATGATCTCACCGCTATCAATGCCTTCGTGCAACGGAATCGTGGTGTCGATCGGCGACGGCAGCGGGAAGTGGGCGGCGCCCTCCTCGGCCGCGGTGACGGATTTGCGGAACACCTCGAACAGCTCGCGGCCCATCCCGATATGGCTCTTGCTCAGGTCGGCCGTGGCCATCTTGCGCGCGGCCCACACGTCGGCCGGCACCAGCGCCTCGAGCGTGCCCTCGGTCGCATCGACACGGATGATATCACCGTCGCGCACCAGGCCCAGCGGACCGCCGGCCAGGATTTCCGGCGACACGTGGATCGCCGCCGGCACCTTGCCGGAGGCGCCCGACATGCGGCCGTCGGTGACCATCGCCACGTGGTAGCCGGCGTCCTGCAGGTTCGACAGCGCCGGGGTCAGCGCGTGCAGTTCCGGCATGCCGTTCGCGCGCGGGCCCTGGAAGCGGATCACGGCGACGAAGTCGCGGTTCAGGCCGCCAGCTTTGTAGGCATGCATGAAATCTTCCTGCGAATCGAAGGTCAAGGCCGGCGCCTCGACGATGTGGTGTTCCTTCTTGACCGCCGAGATTTTCATCACCGCGCGGCCCAGGTTGCCCTGCACCAGGATCAGGCCGCCGTTGTCGCTGAACGGATTGGTGTGCTTGCGCAGCACGCTCTCGTCGCCGCTCTGCTCAGGCAAGTCCTTCCAGACCACCTGCTCGCCGTCCAGGAACGGCTCCTTGCAGTGGGCGCGCAGGCCGCGGCCGAGGATGGTGTTGACGTCCTCGTGGGCCAGGCCGGCATCCAGCAGTTCGCGGATCACGAAGGTCGGACCGCCGGCGGCCTGGAAATGGTTCACGTCGGCGTCGCCGTTCGGGTAGACGCGCGCCAGCAGCGGCACCACTTTCGACAGCTCGTCGAAGTCGTTCCAGTCGACCACGATGCCGGCCGCGCGTGCGATCGCGATCAGGTGCATCGTGTGGTTGGTCGAGCCGCCGGTCGCGTGCAGCGAGACGATCGCGTTGACGATGCTCTTCTCGTCGACGATGTGACCGATCGGCATGTATTCGCCGCCCTGCTGCGAGATCTTGACCGCGCGCTGGGCGGCGGCGCGGGTCAGCGCGTCGCGCAGCGGGGTGCCCGGCGTGATGAAGGCCGCGCCCGGCAGGTGCAGGCCCATCATCTCCATCAGCATCTGGTTGCTGTTGGCGGTGCCGTAGAAGGTGCAGGTGCCGGCGCCGTGGTAAGCCTGGGCCTCGCCCTCGAGCAGCTCCTCGCGCGTGGCCAGGCCCTTGGCGTAGCGCTGGCGCACCGCGGCCTTTTCCTTGTTCGAGATACCGGTGGTCATCGGGCCGCCCGGCACGAAGATGCCCGGGATATGGCCGAAGTGCAGCGCGCCGATCAGCAGGCCCGGGACGATCTTGTCGCAGATGCCCAGGTACAGGCTGGCGTCGAACATATTGTGCGACAGCGCGACCGCGGTCGACATGGCGATGGTGTCGCGCGAGAACAGTGACAGTTCCATGCCCGGCTGGCCTTGCGTGACGCCGTCGCACATGGCCGGCACGCCGCCGGCGAACTGGGCCACGGCGCCGACTTCGCGCACCGCGTCCTTGATCACTTTCGGGAAATACTCAAACGGCTGGTGCGCCGACAGCATGTCGTTGTACGAAGAAACGATGGCCACCGACGGCTGCTTCTGTTCGCGCAGCTTGAGCTTGTCGTTGGCCGGGAACGCCGCGAAGCCGTGCGCCAGGTTCGTGCATGCCAGCGTTCCGCGCTGCACGCCTTGCACGCGCGCGGCGTCCAGATGCGCCAGGTAAGCCTGGCGCGACGGCCGGCTACGCTGGATGATGCGTTGGGTCACCTTGTCTACTACGGGATGCACCGCCATGATCGTTCCTTATGAATTGGATTTCTGAAATTTTACTACGAAATATGAAGGGGCGCATCTCAGCGCCCCGCTTTTCATATGAAGCCCTTCGGGAATTTGCGGGTGGCGATCGTGGGCACGGGGGTGATTGATGCTGGGGGCATCAATCGCGCCTACCGTAGGGTGGGCACCCCGTGCCCACGCATCCGCACCCACATTTTGTAGTGATTTTACGCCCGCTTCCTGTATGATTCGATAATCTGCACAAAATGACATCATACCGTCCATTACTCATGCGCCAACCTCTTCTTACTACCGTCCCCAGCTACCAGTCGCTCCGCAACCATGCCGCCCAGGCCAGGGAATGGCAGATGCGCGAGCTGTTCGCACAGGATCCGCAGCGCTTCGAGCGCCTGTCCGTCGAAGCCGCCGGGCTGTTTCTAGACTATTCAAAAAACCGTCTGGACGGGCGCACGCTTGAACTGCTGGCACAGCTCGCGCGCGCGCGCGGCGTCGAGCGCCTGCGCGACGCCATGTTTGCCGGCGAGAAGATCAACCTGACCGAAAACCGCGCCGTCCTGCACACCGCCCTGCGCGCCCCGGCTAACCGCCCGTTCACGCTGGACGGCCAGGACATCAGCGCCGACGTGCACGGCGTGCTGGACCGCATCAAGACCTTCAGCGACAGCGTCCGCAACGGCGCCTGGCGCGGCCATACCGGCAAGGAAATCACGGACGTCATCAACATCGGCATCGGCGGTTCCGACCTCGGCCCGAAGATGGTCTGCCTGGCGCTGCGCCAGTTCGCCCATCCGCGCCTGAGCATGCACTTCGTCTCGAACGTCGACGGCCACGACATGGACGCCGCACTGTCGCGCGTGAATCCGGAAACCACCCTGTTCATCATCGCCTCCAAGACCTTCACCACGGCCGAGACCATGATGAACGCGAACACCGCGCGCGCCTGGTTCCTGCAGCAGGCGCCTGAAGAAGCCTTGGCCAAGCACTTCGTCGCCGTGTCGACCAACGTCGAGGCGATCAAGACCTTCGGCATCGACCCGGCCAACATGTTCCCGTTCTGGGACTGGGTCGGCGGCCGCTACTCGGTGTGGTCGGCGATCGGCCTGCCGGTCGCGCTGAGCGTGGGCTTCGGCTACTTCGGCGACCTCCTGGCCGGCGCGCATGCGATGGACGAGCACTTCCGCAGCGCCCCGATCGAGCAGAACCTGCCGATGATCCTGGGCCTGGTCGGCTTCTGGAACCGCGAGTTCCTGGATTGCACCTCGGTCTCGATCGCCCCCTACCACCAGGACCTGAACCGCTTCCCGGCCTACCTGCAGCAGCTCGACATGGAAAGCAACGGCAAGCGCGTCACGCGCGCCGGCGACACCATCACCGACTACGAAACCGGCCCGGTGATCTGGGGCGACGTCGGCACCAACGGCCAGCACGCCTACTTCCAGCTGCTGCACCAGGGCACCGACATCACCCCGATCGACTTCATCGCCGCGCTGCGCCCGGCCCACGAGTTCCACGAGCACCACGCGGCCCTGCTGGCCAACTGCTTCGCCCAGTCGGAAGCCTTCATGAAGGGCAAGACCGCGGACGAGGTGCGCCAGGACCTGGCCGGCCAGCCGCTTGACGAGATCGAACGCCTGGTACCGCACAAGACCTTCCCGGGCAACCGCCCCAGCAACACGATCCTGATGGAGTACCTGACCCCGGCCACGCTGGGCGCCCTGATCGCGCTGTACGAGCACAAGGTCTTCGTCCAGGGCGCGCTGTGGGACGTCAACAGCTACGACCAGTGGGGCGTCGAACTGGGCAAGGTGCTGGCCAAGAAGATCGAAGCGGAACTCAACGGCGAAGCGCAGCCGGCCCTGCACGACAGCTCGACCAACGGACTGATCGCGCGCGCCAAGGCCGCCATCTGAACGGGAGACTGTCCATGAAAACCGAACAATTCGTGATCGTGCACGACGAAGCGATGAAGACCGGCGAATGCCCGGTCTGGCACGCGGTCGAATCGGCGTTGTACTGGGTCGACATCCCCGGCTTCACCGTGCACCGCCTGCACCCGGCCAGCGGCAAGTACTCGGCGTGGAAGATGGCGAGCGAGCCGTCGGCAATCGCGCCGGACGTCGACAACAACCTGGTCGTTTCCACCCGCAACGGCTTCGTCTACCTGAACACGAGCAGCGGCGAAGTCGACGACATCGCGCCGGCGCCCTACGATACGAAGCTGATGCGCTTCAACGACGGCCGCGTCGACCCGGCCGGGCGCTTCTGGGTCGGCACCATCTACGAACCGCGCGACCAGGACAAGGCCGAAATGTATATCCTGGACAAGGGCGACCTGCGCCTGGCCTGGCGCGGCGGCATGACCAATTCGAATGGCCTGGCCTGGTCTCCGGACGCGAAGACCATGTACCACGCCGACACCACCAGCCACCGCATCGACGTCTACGACTACGACCTGGCCACCGGCACGCAGACGAACCGCCGCAACCTGGTCAGTTTCGACGCCGACAAGACCAGCGGCACCTATGGCGGCCGTCCGGACGGCGCCGCCATCGACAGCGAAGGCAACTACTGGATCGCCATGTACGAAGGCGGCCGCATCCTGAAGCTGTCGCCCACCGGCGAACTGCTGCAGCAGATCGACCTGCCGGTGAAGTGCCCGACCGCGGTCTGTTTCGGCGGACCGGACCTGCGCACGCTGTACGTGACCAGCGCCTGCGGCGGCAGGCCGGCGGCAGAGCTGGCGGCCTTGCCGAACAGCGGCAAGGTGCTGGCGTTCCGGGTCGATGTGGCTGGCCTCGAAATGCCCGAATATCGTGCGTAGGGTGGGCACCATGTGCCCACGCGTGACGTTTGCATTTTGCCGGCGTCACGCGTGGGCGGAGGCCGCCCACCCTACGCGCCAAGCATAAAACCGATGTGGCACCATATTTTCCCGGAACGCTCGTTGACGTAGTAGATTTACTTGCGCAATCAATAATCGTGTAGTAAATTTACAATTCAAGCTCACCCTTCCTTACGATCAGATATTCCATGGCTCTTTCCGATTTCGATCTCGTTTTCTTCGGCGGCAGCGGCGACCTCGCGATGCGCAAACTGCTGCCCGCGATGTATGCCCGTGACGTCGCCAACGACCTGCCTGCGAGCGCGCGCATCATCTGCGTGGGCCGCGAAGACATGTCGCAGGCCGACTTCCTGCAGATGGTCGAGACGAACTCGAAGCCGCACATCAAGGAAAGCGTCGCCGAAGCCGCGTGGAAGAAATTCCTGGAGCGCATCACCTGGGTGGCCGTCGATGCCGTCAACCTGAAGAGCTACGCCGGCCTCGCCGAAGCCCTTCGCAAGGATGACTCGCTGACCCGCGTCTACTACCTGGCCACGCCGCCCTCGCTGTTCGCCAGGATCTGCGACAACCTGGCCGCCAGCGGCCTGGCGACCGCGAATTCGCGCGTGGTGCTGGAAAAGCCCTTGGGACGCGACCTGGAGTCGGCCAAGCAGATCAACCTGGACGTCGGCAAGGTCTTCGCCGAATCGCAGATCTACCGGATCGACCACTACCTGGGCAAGGAGACCGTACAGAACCTGCTGGCCCTGCGCTTCGGTAACATCCTGTTCGAGCCGCTGTGGCGCCGCGAATGGATCTCGGACGTGCAGATCACCATCGCCGAGAAGATCGGCGTCGGCAACCGCCTCGGCTACTACGATACCTCGGGCGCGCTGCGCGACATGCTGCAGAACCACCTGCTGCAGCTGCTGTGCATCGTCGCCATGGAACCGCCGACCTCGATCGCGCCGGATGCGGTGCGCGACGCCAAGCTGCAGGTGCTGCGCTCGCTGAAGCGCTTCACCCCGACCACGCTGTCGCAGAACATCGTGCGCGGCCAGTACCGCGCCGGCTACGTCGACGGCCAACCGGTGCCGGGCTACCGCGACGAACCGGGCGCGCCGAAGCAGTCGAGGACCGAGACCTTCGTCGCCATGAAGGCCGAGATCGACACCTGGCGCTGGGCCGGCGTGCCCTTCTACCTGCGCACCGGCAAGCGCATGGCCGACCGCCTGGCCGAGATCGTCGTGCGCTTCAAGCCGATTCCGCACTCGATCTTCAACCAGCCGACCTCGAGCTTCCAGCCGAACAGCCTGGTGATCCGCCTGCAGCCGGACGAAGGCCTGTCGCTGAACCTGATGGCCAAGACCCCGGGCGATTCGATGCGCCTGAAGCAGGCCGAGCTCGAACTCGACTTCCGCGAGCAGTTCAAGGCGCCGCGCATGGAAGCCTACGAACGGCTGCTGCTGGACGTCCTGCGCGGCCAGCTGACCCTGTTCATGCGCGGCGACGAGCTGGAAGCGGCCTGGGACTGGGTCGAGCCCATCCTCGACTACTGGGAGCAGGACGACACCTCGCCGGTGCCTTATTCCTCGGGCACATGGGGGCCGGCGGCGTCCAGCGCCCTGATCGGCCGCGACGGCCTGCAATGGCGCGAAGAAGCGCTGCCGGAAGACTGAGGACCTGCCACCCGTGCTGCTCGATTCCATCCGCACCCAGCTCGACTCGCTGTCGAAGTCCGAGCGCAAAGTGGCGCTGGCCGTGCTGGCGTCGCCCAGCGCCACGGTCAACCAGAACATCACGGCATTGGCGCGCGCCGCCCAGGTCTCGGAGCCGACCGTGGTGCGCTTCTGCCGCACCCTCGGCTACGACGGCTGGCACGAGTTCAAGCTGAAGCTGGCGCAAGGCCTGGCGCTGGCCCTGCCCGGCGCCAGCGAACAGCCGGCCCAGGACGACCTTGCCGCCGACCTCGTCAACAAGATCTGCAGCCGCTCGATCAATACCCTGCTCGACCTGCGCAACAACCTCAAGCCGGAGCTGATCCAGAAGGCGCTGGACATCCTGTCGCGCGCCAACAAGATCGAATTCTACGGCCAGGGCAGCTCCGGCTTCGTCGCCGCCGACGCCCAGCACAAGTTCTTCCGCTCCGGCGTGCCGACCATCGCCTACACGGATCCGGCGATCCACTCGATCGCCGCGGCCCTGCTGCACGAGGGCGATGTGGTGGTCGCGATCTCGCAGCGCGGCAACAACCCTTCGCTGGTGCGCTCCGCGAAGCTGGCGCGCCGCGGCGGCGCCGAAGTGATCGTGCTGGCGCCGTCCGGCACCCCGCTGTCGGACATGGCCAGCCTCCTGATCCCGATCGACCTGGTGTTCGCGATCGACCCCTACACGCCGATCTCGGCGCGCCTTGCCTACCTGGTCGTGATCGACGTGCTGGCGGTCGGCCTGGCGCTGCAGCGCGGACCGGAGTTCCGCAAGAAGATGCAGAATGCGCAGAAGGCGCTGCAGGAGTTCGACATGCAGTTCGATTCCTTTATCGGCTGAGTTGCATAATCGGGCTGCACGATTGAAATAGATTGCTATTTTGAAAATACTTTAGAATAGTAACTATCCTGCGAATTTTTGCCGCCTTTGCGGCATCCGGCCCATACATGACCGCCTCCAGCCCCCGCTTCCACGAACTCGATTTCTTGCGCGGCATTGCTTGCATTAGCGTGCTGGCCTTCCATTTTCTGTCGCGCGGCCCGAGCCACCAATTGATGCCGGGAGTACACTTTCCTCTGGTCGAAGCGTTCGCCCGTTATGGCTACCTCGGCGTGCACCTGTTTTTCGTACTCAGCGGCTTCGTGATCATGATGTCGGCCGAGGGTGCGGCCCCGCGCGCCTTTCTTGCCTCACGCGCATCGCGGCTGTATCCCGGACTGTGGGCAGCTGCCAGCCTGACTGCGGGGGCCGCATGGCTGCTTAGCGACAGCCGCTTCCTGGTGTCGTCGAACGATTACCTGGTCAATCTCACCATGATTCCGCAATGGTTCGGCGTGCCCTACGTCGACGGCGCTTACTGGTCGCTCGGATGTGAAGTGCAGTTCTATATCCTGGTATGGTTGGTAATCCGCCTGGGCCTGCTGCCCCGGCTTGAACAGCTGATGGCCGCCTGGCTGCTCGTCAGCACCGTCAACGCGGTTCGGCCGATGTGGCCGGTGGAATTCTGGTTGAACGCAAAATGGGCGCCCTTCTTTGTTGCCGGCAGCGTGTTCTACCTGGTGCGCAGGCATGGCAGCACACCGTTTCGGCTCGCCCTGCTCGCCGCAGCGTTCGTCCTTGCGCAGTACTATACGGTGTGGGACCGCCCGCCCGAAGGCGCCGCCGCCGCACCGCTGAGCACGCTGGCGGTCAGGGCCGTCGTGGTGACCGTGATTTTCGCGCTGTTCTGGCTGGTCGCCACTGGCCGGTTCCGGATGAGGGCTTCGCCCTTCGTTTATTATGCGGGGGCGTTGACCTATCCGCTATACCTGATCCACCAGAACCTCGGTTTCATGGTGTATGAACGCCTGCATCGTGCATCCGGCATGGTGATCGTCCCGCTGGTGCTGACGGTGGCGCTGCTGCTCGCCACCAGCTGGTGCATTCATGCGGGGGTCGAGCGCCAGCTTGGCGGCCGCATGCGCCGCTGGCTGGCGCGCCCGCAACGCGACGCGGCCTTGCCGGCCCAACCATCACATCCGCTTTCATGAAACACACGCTTTTCCTGTTCGACCTCGACGACACTCTGCTCGACTTCAAGGCGTCCGAACAACTTTCCTTCGTACGCACCATGCAGGCACTCGGCCTGCATGAGGGCATCGACGACCTGTTTCCGCAATACCAGGCCATCAACCTGGCGCTGTGGAAGGAGTTCGAGGCGGGCAGCGTGTCGAAGGACTTCCTGAAGGTCGAGCGCTTCCGCCGCAGCTTTGCGCAGAACGCCCTCGAGCTCGATCCGGAAGCGGCCAGCCACCTGTACCTCGAATCGCTGTCCGACACCGTGGTCCTGATCGACGGCGCCAAGCAGGTCTGCGAAGCCTTGTGCGCCATCGGCGAGGTCGGCATCATCACGAACGGCGTCGAGCACATCCAGCAGCGCCGCATCGCCAGCTCGGGCCTGCGCGAGCACATCTCCTTCGTCTCGACCTCGGAAGCCTGCGGCTACGCCAAGCCGGACAGCCGCTTTTTCGACTATGCCGCGAAGATGGCGCGCGCCTTTGCAAGACATGAGACCGTGATCGTCGGCGACCGGCTCGATGCCGACATCCTCGGCGCCAACCGCTTCGGCATCGACAGCTGCTGGTTCAACCCCGGCCAACTGGCGAACGCGTCCGAGGCAGTGCCCACCTGCGAGGTGGGGAGCCTGCACGAGATCGTCCCAAGCCTGAAGAAGCTGGCCGCCGCCTGACCGGCGCTCAGAAATTGCAGCGCGCGGCAATCCCGCACTGCCAGGTTCGGGACCGATTCATGTTGCGCCGGCAGGGCGCTTCAGCGAAAGAAGCGCTTTGGCAGCGTAGAGCACGATCAGCGTGCCGATCAGGTCCCCGATGCACATGACAAGGAAACCCGGCAGCAGGTGATCGTCGCCATGCAGCGAGAACCACAGGTGATGCAGCAGGGGACTGGCGATCGAACAGCCGGCCGCGCAAATCAGCAGGCGTCCCGGGGTCAGGTTCACAAGTGAGGACTGCAATCCGAATGTGCGCTGCGCGATGAGATACACCAGGTAAGGGCCGACCGCCCCCGCGAGCGTCCCTGTCGTGGCACGGACGGCATCGCCCGGGAAGTAATACCAGTAGCAGGCGAACCAGCCCGTGATGAGCAAGCCCAGCAATCCTGCACGGCCGAACAGCAAGGTGCACAGGAGCCGGGTACCGGCCGGCAGATAGATCCAGCCTATGCCTTGAAGGAACTCTGCCTGGCGGAAAAACAGCTCGTTCAACACCATCATTCCGCCATGCAGGAAAATCGTACTCACGATGAGGTATCCGTCAAGACGGAATTGTGATGCGGGCTGATTCATGTTCTGGCTCTACGATGTTCTTTGTTACTGCTTACAACGAGACCACATAGTAGCACGCAACAATAGTTGCAAGATTGAAAGAAACCTAAGTACAAATGCTTGCCGGCCATGACTTTCCTGGATAAACTGCTATAGCAATTAGAGCGGTTAAATCACTCGAACTTACCAATGCTTGTTCTTTATCATATTATTGACGTCAACCTGATTTCAGCCCGAATGCATGGAATTGAACTGGACCTCGAGGCCAGTCGTGCATCATTCGAGTGCTGCGTCAAAGAAATAAAGTTTGATAAAGCCGCGAACAGGAGCCGATGCGAGAACCTGCTACGTCAGTTTGAAGATACTTTTCTCGGCGTACTTTTACATGCATGGCCAGAACCGGCAGACCCTGTCGTGGAAGCCTTGCGCCGTCTGGCGCAAACTTGCCTCGCGCAGCTTCAGCAGCTTAAGGAAGCAATCGGATTGGTGCAGTACAATGCACGCGCTTGACGCAACAGTAACCGGATCCTCTCTAACGCTGCTTTCTCGGGCAAAAACTCAGCCATGAAGAAAACTCGTCCTGCCGATATTTACCTGCGGTTTTTAAAGCTTGCCGAGGCCTTGCGCGGCTTGCCGTCCTTACCGGAACTCGATCCGCTGGAAGAACGCATCCTCGCCCTCGTAGCGCGTGCCCAACAGGACCAGCAGCGTTTGTCGGTGCGAGACATGATGGCCAAGAATGAGCTGGCAGCGCCGGCGACCGTTCACAGCCGGCTCAAATCCATGCGCGAGAAGGGCTGGATCATGCTGACCGACACCGAAGACACGCGCCGCAAGCAGATCGAGTTGACCCAGGCCGCCCTCCTTCATTTCGACCGGCTTTCCCAGTGCATGCTGCGGGCCGCCGGCACGGACACCTGAGCAGGCGCGGCACGCAGCGGCGATGTGCAAGCGGCTCAGGCAAGACTGACGAGGGTGCTTGTAAAATACGGCTTTTCGACCAGTCAACCTGACCGCCATCGCCATGCACATCAATCCCGAACGCAGCACCCGCCCCGACTACGACCTGCTGGTACGCCAGGTCGCCAGCGTCCTCGAAGGCGAGCGCGACCTCACCGCCAACGCCTCGCAGTTCTCGGCCCTGGTTTACGACACCCTCGCCGACCTGAACTGGGCCGGCTTCTACCTGACCGTGCCGAGCAAGCGCGGCGAAGGCCAGGACCTGCTGGTCGGCCCGTTCCAGGGCAAGCCGGCCTGCGCCCGTATCCCCTTCGGCCGCGGCGTCTGCGGCACCACCGCGGTCAAGCGCGAAACCATCGTGGTGCCGGACGTGCACGCCTTCCCGGGCCACATCGCCTGCGACTCGGCGTCGGCGTCGGAAATCGTGCTCCCGCTGATCAAGGACGGTCGCCTGGTCGGTGTGTTCGATATCGACAGCCCGTCGCTGAACCGTTTCTCGGACGAGGACAAGGCCGGGCTGGAGGCGATGGTTGCGGCTTTCCTGGACGCGACGGACTGCTGATTTTCCGTCAGAACCGTCCAAACCGGTACAATCAGGAATTCGACTCCAACCATCCTTCACGCACCATGAACCAACTCGAACAGCTCAAGCAGTACACCACCGTGGTGGCCGACACCGGCGACTTCCAGTCGATCAAGGCCTACGCGCCGCAGGATGCGACCACCAACCCATCGCTGATCCTGAAGGCTGTCCAGAAGCCGGAATACCGTCCGCTGCTGGAAAAGGCCGTCGCCGAATCGAAGGGCGCCTCGGTCGAGGAGATCGTCGACCGCCTCCTGATCGCCTTCGGCGTCGAGATCCTGAAATACGTGCCGGGCCGCGTCTCGACCGAGATCGACGCCGCGCTGTCGTTCGACACCGAAGCAACCGTCGCCAAGGGCCGCGAACTGATCGCCCTGTACGAAACCGCCGGCATCAAGCGCGAGCGCGTGCTGATCAAGATCGCCTCGACCTGGGAAGGCATCCGTGCCGCCGAGATCCTGGAAAAGGACGGCATTCGCTGCAACCTGACCCTGCTGTTCTCGCTGTGCCAGGCCATCGCCTGCGCCGACGCGGGCGTGCAGCTGATCTCGCCGTTCGTCGGCCGCATCTACGACTGGTACAAGAAATCGACCGGCACCGACTACCAGGGCGCGGACGATCCGGGCGTGCAGTCGGTCAAGCGCATCTACCAGTACTACCGCAAGTTCGGCTACAAGACCGAGGTGATGGGCGCGAGCTTCCGCAACACCTCGCAGATCCTGGAACTGGCCGGCTGCGACCTGCTGACCATTTCGCCGGACCTGCTGCAGAAGCTGGCCGACGCGGAACAAGCCGTCGAGCGCAAGCTGGTGGCGGACCAGTCCGCGGACATCGAAAAGATCGCGATCGACGAGAAGACCTTCCGCTTCATGCTGAATGAAGACGCGATGGCGACCGAGAAGCTGGCCGAGGGCATCCGTGCGTTCTGCGCGGATTCGCTGAAGCTGAAGAAGATGATCGAGGAACTGCGCTAAGCATACCCGCTCGTCGTCCCTGCGCAGGCGGGGACCCAGGTTTGCTGGCGCTAACATAACGCATGCAGAACTTAGGTTCCCGCCTCCGCGGGAACGACGGTGCATTAACGGCGGCCGCTGGCCGCCGTTTTCATTTCTCCAGCTCGCCAACCAGCGTTCGCACCATCTCCGCCGCCGACATCTCGCGGGCCAGCGGCGCGCCCTGCCCCGCCCAGTGCGCCGCGAACTCGTGGTTGCCGGCCTTGGCGGCCGCCGCGTGCAGCTGCTTGGCGGCGTCGTACGCCACCGGATAGGCTGCCGGACGCGGGCTGCCCGGTGCTTCGCCATGCGCGATCAGGCGGTTGACGATGCCGCGCGCCGGGCGTCCCGACAGCGCCGCGGTCAAGCGCGTGGTCGCCGACCGCTCGCTCTTCAAGTTGTCGCGGTACGCGCTGCTGGCCGACGATTCCGGGCACAGGATGAAGGCGGTGCCCAGCTGCGCCGCCGCCGCGCCCAGGTCCAGCGCCGCCCTGATGCCGGCGCCGTCCATGATGCCGCCGGCGGCCACGATCGGCAGGCCGGTCTTTTTCACTAGCAGGCGCACCAGCACCGAGGTGCTCAGGCGTTCGTCGCTTTCATCCGGATCGAACATGCCGCGGTGGCCGCCGGCCTCGATGCCCTGCGCCACGATCGCATTCACGCCCGCCTTTTCGATGATCAGGGCTTCGCGCAGGTTGGTCGCGGTGGCCATCGTGAACACGCCGGCCTGGTGGAACGCGGCCAGGCGCTCGCTGGACGGCAGGCCGAAATGAAAGCTGACCACGGCCGGACGCAGTTCGAGCAGCATCCGGAACATCTCTTCGTCGTCGTTGAAGGACTTGTAGACTTCGTCGAGCGAGGCCGGCGCCGCGCTGCCGGCGTCGGCGAACAGCGGCGCAAGGTGGCCGAGCCAGGCCGCTTCGCGCGCGGCATCGCGCTCGGCCGGCACATGGCAGAACACGTTCGCGTTGTAGGGGCGGCCGGTCAGGGCGCGCATCTCTTCGAGCATCCGGCGCGCCTGCGCCGCGGTGCTGGAGCCCAGCCCCAGCGAGCCGAGGGCGCCCGCATCGGACACCGCTGCGGCCAGGCGCGGCGTCGACACGCCGGCCATCGGCGCCTGGATGATCGGATAGCGGATGGCAAGCCGTGCAAGGAACTGCTCGGACGAATTCATGGTTTCCCCTTTCGATAACGATACAGATGGATGGCGCTCGCCAGCAGTCCCAGCGCCGACAGCGCCAGCGCCAGGTGCAGGGCTTGCGCCTCGTTGGCCGTGAAACGGGCGATGCCGGCGCTGGCCAGCGGACCCGCCAGCTGGCCGAGCGCGAAGCCGGCCGTCATGCGCCCCAGCACGCGCGTGGCCTGCCCTTCGGCGCGCGCCCGCGCTTCCTGCATGCCGGTCATGGTGATGACCATGAAGGTGCCGCCCACCAGCAGCGCCGCCAGGGTCACGCTGGCCAGCGAGGTCCACACCGCCGGCAGCAGGACGCCGATCGCCATCAGCACGTGCGCCGTCGCCCATACCGCCAAGCGGTTCGCCGCGGCCAGGCGCCAGGAGACGATGATGGTGGAGAGTGCCGCGGCGGCGCCGAACACGGGCCAGGCCAGGCCGAACACGCCGGGGTCGTCCACCAGCTGCCGCGCCAGCGCCGGCAGGTAGGTGGCGGGCAGGATGTAGCCGAAGCCGAACAGGGTGTAGCAGACCACCAGCCCGAAGGTGGCCTGGGGCGCGGCGGACGGGAGGCCGGCTGCGGGCGCGGGGCTGGCGGACGCAGACGCGGGCGCGGGCGCGGGTACGGGCATGGGCAGGCTGCGGCTCAGCACCAGCGGCGGAACGATCGCCAGCGCGCCCAGCGCCGCCAGGCCGATCCACATCTGCGGCGACGGCAGCGTGCTCCCCAGCAGCAGGCAGAACAGGCCGGCCGCGGCGATGCCGATGCCGACCCCGGAAAACTGGATCCCGGCCAGGTCCGGACGGCCGAGCGCGGCCAGCCAGCCGAGGCCCCAGGCGCTGGTCGCGACCAGTACCCAGGCGCTCATCACGCCCGCCAGGAAACGCAGCGCCGCCCACCAGAACAGCGACGCGGTCCAGCCGACCGCCGCGGTGATGAGCACGGTGCCGAGCAGGCCGAGCGCAAGCAGCAGCGTCGGCTTGACGCGCATGCGGCTCGATGCCAATGCGCCGGCCAGGTAGCCCAGGTAATTGGCGGCGGCCAGCATGGCGCCGGCATGGCTGTCGATCAGCCCGTCCCTGACCATCAGCGGGAACAGGGGCGTGAAGGCGAAGCGGCCGATGCCCATGGCCACCGCCAGCGCGGCCACGGCGGCGACGCAGACCGCCGCCGCGGCGCGGCCCGGCCGGGCGGCAAGAGGAATTGTCGTGCTGTTCATGCCTCTATTAGAACGCAGCCTGGCCGCGCTGACCAATGAATAAAAATGGACTATCATTCTCGCCATGAGAACGATCGACCTGGAAGCCCTGCTGATCTTCCGCACCGTCGTCAGCGAAGGCGGCGTGAACCGGGCCGCCGAAAAGCTGCACCGCGTGCCGTCCAACGTCACCACCCGCATCCGGCAACTGGAAGAGTATCTTGGCGTGCGCCTGTTCCGGCGCGACGGCCGCACGCTCAGCCTGACGGCCGAGGGCACGACGCTGCTGAACTATGCCACACGTCTGCTGCGCCTGGCCGACGAAGCGGTCAACGAGCTGCGCACCGGCAAGCCGCAGGGCGTATTCCGGCTCGGCTCGCTGGAAAGCACGGCCGGCAGCCGCCTCGCGCCCATCCTCTCGCGCTACCACGCCGCGCATCCGGGCGTGGTGGTGGAACTGGTTACCGGAACCACGAGCGCCCTGCTGCACCGCGTCCGGAATGTCGAGATCGAGGCGGCCTTCGTGTCCGAGCCGTTCACGGCGCCGGAGCTGGAATCGCTGCCGGTGTTCCGCGAAGAGCTGGTGCTGATCACGCCGCGCGGCATCGAGGCGATCCATGGCGCGAAGGATCTCGGCCGCCTGACCATGATCGCCTTCGCCAACGGCTGCTCCTACCGCCGGCGCCTCGACGACTGGCTCGGCAGCGAGAACGTGATCGCGGAACGGGTGCTGGAATTCGGCTCCTATCAGGGCATGATCGCCTGCGTCGCGGCCGGCACCGGCTTTGCCGTGGTGCCGAAGAGCGTGCTGGGCGCGCTGCAGGCGGCCGACAAGATCAGGGAGCACAAGCTGCCGAAGCGGATCGCGGCGAACCGCACGCATTTGGTGTGGCGGGGGCGGGCCTCGCTGGCGCTGGCGGGCTTGATCGGGATGCTGCGGGAAGAAGCCGGCGAAGAAGCGCCTGGGGTTCAGGACGCGCATCCGGCGCCGGCCGGCGCCTAGCGCCCCGCCCGCAAGCCATCCATATACGGATCGATCACGCACTTCCCCACCGCGAGCAGGTCGAAGCTCTGCGGCGCGAACATCCAGTTGCGGATCAGCCCGTCGACCATGGTCCACATCGCCAGCGCCACCATGGCCGGATCGATCCCCTTGCCGATCAGCCCGTGGTCGGCGGCCAGCTTGATGCGCCGCTCGGCGCGCGCCATCCACTGGTTCAGGTTATGCTGGCGGCGGCAGCGCACCTCGTCCAACTCGTCGACGAATTCGACTTTGAGCGTGGCAATCTCGAACACGCGCCGCGCCGCCGGATCCTCGACCGTGCGGCGCAGCACCGCCAGCACGTACTCGCGCAGGTCGGACAGCGGATCGGCCGACTCCGCCTGGTCCAGTACCTGCAGCTCGGCCTCCAGCGGCAGCGTGGCACGCTCCATCATCGCGTTGAACAGTGCGCCCTTGTCATCGAAATGCCAGTAGATCGCACCGCGCGTCACGCCGGCCTCGGTTGCGATATGCTGCAAGGTCGTCCGGGAGACACCCTGTTCGACAAACAATTTCTCAGCAGCATCCAGGATGCTGTCTCGCGTGGCAGCGGCCTCTTCTTTGGTTCTGCGGGCCATCGGCGCCTCTCCATTTTTCGGTAGTCGGAAAACATTAAACATACACTCGTGATAGTATATCCCTGTTTACCTAAACGCCAGTGACGAATCGTTGTGCGGTGCCAGCGTAGCTGCCGCAGGGCGGTTTTGTCCTTTTTTCCAACAGAAGGAAGCACTTAATGCGCTCTGCCCACCCCTCTACCATGAATCTGACCAGGATCGCCGCGTGCACCCTGACCGCCCTGGCCCTGCTGTCGGGCTGCGGCTCCAAGGATGCCGCCCAGGCCGGACCCGGCGCCGGCGCCAAGATGCCGACGCCGCAAGTCGGCGTGATCACGACCAAATTCCAGCAGGTTGCCCTTGAGACCGAGCTGCCGGCCCGCGTCGAAGCCATCCGCGTGGCCGAAGTTCGCGCCCGCGTCAACGGCGTCGTCCTCAAGCGCCTGTTCACGGAGGGTAGCATGGTCAAGCAGGGCCAATCCCTGTTCCAGATCGATCCGGAACCGTACCAGGCACAGGTCAACAGCGCCCAGGCCGCGCTCGGCCGCGCCCAGGCGACCCAGGCCTCGGCGGCAGCCACCGTCGAGCGCTACAAGCCGCTGGTCGAAGCCAACGCGGTCAGCAAGCAGGAGTTCACCAATGCCGTCGCCGCCGCCAAGCAGGGCGAGGCCGACGTCAACGCCGCCAAGGCGCAGCTGCGCATCGCCCAGATCAACTATGGCTACGCCAACGTCTATGCCCCGATCTCGGGCCGCATCGGCCGTGCCCTGGTGACCGAAGGCGCGCTGGTGTCCGCCACCGAGGCGACCCAGATGGCGCTGATCCAGCAGACCGACAACGTCTACCTGAACATCACCCAGTCGGCCGCCGAACTGCAGCGCCTGCGCAAGAGCGCCGGCGGCCGCGGCATCGATTCGGCGATCCCGGTGTCGGTGATCCTCGACGATGGTAGCGAACTGGGCCGCAAGGGCAAGCTGCTGTTCTCCGACGTAACCGTCGACCCGAGCAGCGGCCAGATCACCCTGCGCGCCCAGGTCGCGAACCCGGACAGCGCCCTGCTGCCGGGCCAGTACGTGCGCGTGCGCCTAGCCCAGTCCGAACTGCCGAACGGCATCCTGGTGCCGCAGCAGGCCGTGACCCGCGGCGGCCAGACCGGCGACACCGTGATGGTGGTCGGCGCGGACAACAAGCCGGTCCCGCGCACCGTCAAGATCGCTTCGCAGCAAGGCGAGAACTGGGTCGTCACCAGTGGCCTGAAGGAAGGCGAGAAAGTGATGGTCGACGGTTTCCAGAAGCTGCAGATGCTGCCGCCGGGCACCCCGGTGCAGCCGGTGGCCTGGACTCCGCAAAACGCCGCCAGCGCGCCGGCCGCCGCGGGTGCGCCCGCAGCCCAACCGAACGCCGCCGGCGCCAACGCCGCCGCCGCCAGCCGCACCGCCGACACGCCGAAGGCCGGTTCGCCGGTCGCCGGCGCCGCCGCCGGCACGGGAAATACCCGCCAGTAAGGCGAGCAAGAGCAACCGTTAGAAACAGGATTCCCAATGGCTCGTTTTTTTATTGACCGCCCAATTTTCGCCTGGGTGATCGCGCTATTCATCATGGTGCTTGGCGGCGTCGCCATCAAGCAGCTGCCGATCGCGCAATACCCGACCGTGGCGCCGCCGTCGATCGTCGTCAGCGTCGCCTACCCGGGCGCCTCGGCACAGACCCTCGAGGACTCGGTCATCTCCGTGATCGAGCGCGAGATGAACGGTTCCCCCGGCATGGTCTACATGGAGTCGACCAGCCAGGCCAACGGCACCGGCTCCATCACGATCTCGTTCGAGACCGGCACCGATCCCGACCTGGCCCAGGTCGACGTCCAGAACCGCCTGTCACGCGCGACCCCGCGCCTGCCGGCGGCCGTGACCCAGCAGGGCGTGCGCGTCGACAAGGCCCGCTCGAACTTCCTGCTGTTCACCATTATCTCGTCGGACGACCCGAACTGGGACCCGATCGCGCTGGGCGACTACGCCTCGCGTAACGTGCTGCCCGAGATCCAGCGGATCAAGGGCGTGGGCCAGGCCCAGCTGTTCGGCACCGAGAAGGCGATGCGCATCTGGATCGATCCGGCCAAGCTGGTCGGCTTCAAGCTGTCGGCCGCCGACGTCAACAACGCGATCCGCACCCAGAACGCCCAGGTGGCCTCCGGCACCATCGGCGACCTGCCGCTGAACCTCGGCCAGCAGATCACCGCCACCGTGGTGGTGACCGGCCAGCTGTCGAACGTCGAGCAGTTCGGCAACATCGTGCTGCGCGCGAACCCGGACGGCTCCACCGTCCGCCTGAAGGACGTGGCCCGCATCGAGATCGGCGGCCAGGCCTACACGACCTCGGCCCGCCTGAACGGCAAGCCGTCCAGCGGTATCGGCGTGCAGCTGTCGCCGACCGGTAACGCGCTGGAAACCGCGAACCTGATCAAGGCCCGCATGGCCGAGCTGCAGAAGTACTTCCCGCACGGCATGAAGTACGCGATCCCGTACGACTCGACCAAGTTCATTCAGATTTCGATCAAGCAGGTCGTGGAAACCCTGATCGAGGCAGTGATCCTGGTGTTCATCGTGATGTACGTGTTCCTGCAGAACATCCGCTACACCGTGATCCCGACCATCGTGGTGCCGATCGCCCTGCTCGGCTCGTTCGCCACCCTGCTCGCGCTGGGCTTCTCGATCAACGTGCTGACCATGTTCGGCATGGTGCTGGTGATCGGTATCGTGGTCGACGACGCCATCGTGGTGGTGGAGAACGTCGAGCGCATCATGTCCGAGGAAGGCTTGCCACCCTTGCTGGCGACCCGCAAGGCGATGGGCCAGATCTCGGGCGCGATCATCGGCGTGACCGTGGTGCTGATCTCGGTGTTCGTGCCGCTGGCCTTCTTCGCCGGCTCGGTCGGCAACATCTACCGCCAGTTCTCGGCGGTGATGGTGTCCTCGATCGCGTTCTCGGCCTTCCTGGCGCTGTCGCTGACCCCGGCGCTGTGCGCGCACCTGCTGAAACCGGTGGAAGCCGGCCACCACATGGAGAAGCGCGGCTTCTTCGGCTGGTTCAACCGCACCTTCAGCACTGGCGCCAAGCGCTATGAAGGCTTCGTGGGCAAGATCCTGCGCCGCAGCGGCCGCGCGCTGGTCGTGTTCGTGCTGCTGATCGGCCTGGTCGGCCTGATCTTCTCGAAGATGCCGAACTCCTTCCTGCCGAACGAGGACCAGGGCTACATCATCGCCAACATCCAGCTGCCGCCGGGCGCCACCGCCCAGCGCACCGACGCCGTGCTGCATGCGATGGAAGACTACGTGCTGAAGCAGCCGGAAGTGGCCGACATGGTGTCCGTGACCGGCTTCTCGTTCTCGGGCCAGGGCCAGAACATGGGCCTGGCGTTCATCCCGCTGAAGTCCTGGGACGAGCGCAAGGAGAAAGGTTCGGACGCACAGAGCCTGGCCGGCCGCATCACGATGCACCTGGGCGCGTTGCGCGACGCCTTCATCTTCGTGGTGAGCCCGCCGCCGATCCCGGAACTGGGCCGCGGCGCCGGCTTCTCGTTCCGTCTGCAGGACCGCGGCGGCCTCGGCCATGCGGCCCTGCTGCAGGCGCGTAACCAGATGCTGGGCATGGCGATGAAATCCCCGGTCCTGACCGGCATCCGTCCGGAAGGCCTGGAAGACGCCCCGCAGCTGCAGCTCGAAATCGACCGCGACAAGGCGCAGGCCCTGGGCGTGAGCTTCGATGCGATCAACACCGCGATCTCGACTTCGCTGGGTTCGAGCTACGTGAACGACTTCCCGAACGCCGGCCGCCTCCAGCGCGTGGTGGTGCAGGCCGACGCCAAGGACCGCATGCAGCCGGAAGACCTGTTGCGCCTGAACGCGATGAACAACAAGGGCCAGCCGGTGCCGCTGTCGGCATTTGCGTCCACCAAGTGGATCAACGGTCCGCAGCAGACCACCCGCTACAACGGCTATCCGGCAATGAGCATCACTGGCGAGCCGAAGCCGGGCTATTCGTCGGGCGACGCGCTGCAGGAGATGCAGACCCTGGCGGCCAAGCTGCCGGCCGGCTTCGCCTACGAATGGACCGGCCAGTCGCGCGAGGAAATCCTGTCCGGCTCGACCGTGTTCGTGCTGATCGGCTTCGCGCTGCTGGCCGTGTTCCTGGCCCTGGCCGCGCTGTATGAAAGCTGGTCGATCCCGGTCTCGGTGCTGCTGGTGGTGCCGCTGGGCGTGCTCGGCTCGCTGCTGGCCGCGACCATGCGCGGCATGCCGAACGACGTCTACTTCAAGGTCGGCCTGATCACCGTGATCGGCCTGGCGGCGAAGAACGCGATCCTGATCGTGGAATTCGCGAAGGACCTGCAGGCGCAGGGCAAATCGCCGTTCGAGGCGGCGCTGCAGGCGGCCCACCTGCGCTTCCGCCCGATCGTCATGACCTCGCTGGCCTTCATCCTTGGCGTGCTGCCACTGGTGATCGCCAGCGGCGCCGGCGCGGCTTCGCAGCGCGCCATCGGTACCGGCGTGATGGGCGGCATGATCACGGCAACGGCACTGGGCGTGTTGTTCGTGCCGGTGTTCTTCGTGGTGATCCGCAGTTTCTTCAAGGGCAGCGAGCGCTCGCGCAAGATGTACGCGCATGAAGAAGACACCACTGTCATCAACGAAAAAATCTGATGAGCGACATGAAACGACTCACTACCCTGCTTCCCCTGAGCTTGTCCCTGGTCCTGGCCGGCTGCGTGAACCTGGCGCCCAAGTACGAGCGCCCGGCCGCGCCGGTGGCCGGCAGCTTCCCGACGGTGGCCGGCACCGTCTCCAGCGGCAACCCGGTGGCGAATGACGCCCCGGCCAACATCGCCTGGCAGCGCTTCTTCGCGGATGCCCGCCTGCAGCAGCTGATCCAGCTGGCACTGGAGAACAACCGCGACCTGCGCGTCTCGATCCTCAACATCGAGCAGGCGCGCGCGGCCTTCCAGATCCAGCAGGCGGCACGCTTCCCGGCGCTGAATGCGGCCGTCACCGGCAGCCGCCAGTCCACCCGCGGCGACGCCCCGGTCAGCAGCGTGTACCAGGCCGGCCTGTCGGTCACGGCCTTCGAGCTGGACCTGTTTGGCCGCGTGCGCAACCTGAGCGATGCGGCGCTGGCCCAATACCTGGCGACCGAGGAAGCGCGCAAGACGGCGCAGATCAGCCTGATCGCCACGGTGGCCAACGCCTACCTGTCCCTGCTGGCCGACGACGAGCTGCTGGCCCTGACCCAGCAGACCCTCAAGACGCGCGAGGAATCGCTGCGCCTGAGCCAGCTGCGCTTCGAGAACGGCGTGATCTCCAAGCTCGACCTGCAGCAGGCCGTGTCGCTGGTCGAACAGGCCCGCACCGTGCTGGCCCAGCAGCAGCGCCTGCGCGCCCAGGATGCGAATGCGCTGACCCTGCTGGTCGGCCAGACGATCCCGGACACCCTGCCGGCAGGCGGGACCCTGGCAAGCACGAACCTGCCCGACCTGCCGGCCGGCCTGCCCTCCGACCTGCTGATCTCGCGTCCGGACATCCGCGCCGCCGAGCAGCAGCTGATCGCGGCCAATGCCGACATTGGCGCGGCGCGCGCGAACTACTTCCCGCGCATCTCGCTAACTGGCAGCGCGGGCAGCGCCAGCCCCCAGCTGTCGGGCCTGTTCAAGGGCGGTTCCTTCGGCTGGACCTTCGCGCCGCAGGCGATCCTGCCGCTGTTCGACTTCGGCGCCCGCCGCGCCGGCGTCGAGAGTGCCCGCGCCGGCCGCGACATCGCGGTGGCCCGCTACGAGAAATCGATCCAGACCGCGTTCCGCGAAGTCTCGGACGCCCTCGCCGGCCAGGCCACGTTCAGCGAGCAGCTGCGCGCCCAGCAGGCGGTGGCGGCGGCCGAAGCCGACCGCTTCAACCTGTCGGACCTGCGCTACCGCAACGGCACCGCCAGCTACCTCGACCTGCTGGACGCCCAGCGTTCGCTGTTCACCGCCCAGCAGCAGGCGATCGAAGCGAACCTGGCGCGCCTGCAGAACCAGGTAACGCTGTACCGCGTGCTGGGCGGCGGCTGGAGCGAGCCGGGCAACGCCGGCGCGACCGCTTCACGCTAAGTACGCGCACGATTGGGCCCTGAACCGGGGCCGTGCTGTGATTTCGGTATGATGGAATCGCAGGACGGCCCCGGTTTCTTTTTGCTCCGTCTCCATCTCATGCGCAGCTTTCTACGTGAACACTGGAAATCCATTGCCGCCATCGTCGTTCTGGTGCTGCTGGCAATGGTGAGCGTCGACCCAGGCGCGGCGGCGCCCGAGCTGCCGCTGGCGGCGCGCCTGCGCGCCCACGTGACGGCCATCGCTTCCAGCGAGCACAACACTACCACGCCGGCCGAACTCGATCAGGCGGCGCGCTACATCGAGGACGTCCTGAAGGCGGAAGGCTACCCGATCCGGCGCCAGGAATACCGGGCCGGCGGGCAGATGGTGCGCAACATCGAGGTATCCGTCTCCAACGTCGCGCCGCATACCAAGCCGGCGCGTATCTTCATCGTCGGCGCCCATTACGACTCCGCGCCGGGCGCGCCCGGCGCAAACGACAACGGCAGCGGCACCGCCGCCGTGCTGGAGCTGTCGCGCCTGCTCAAGGACATGCGCCCCAGCCAGGGCACCGAAGTGAAGTTCGTCTTCTTCGTCAACGAGGAACCGCCCTGGTTCAAGGGCGAGGAGATGGGCAGCCTGCAGCACGCCCGCCAATTGCATGAAGAGGGCCAGAACGTCGAGGGCGCGCTGGTACTGGAAACCATCGGCTGGTACACGCAGCAGCGCCACAGCCAGCAGTTGCCGCCCGGCATGCAGAAGCGCTTTCCGGATACCGGCAATTTCATCGCCTTCGTCGGCACGATCGCATCCTCGCGCCTGGTGCAGGACGCCCTGTCCGCCTTCCGCGCCGCCTCCGACTTCCCCGCCCACGGCCTGGCGGCGCCGGCCTACGTGCAGGGCGTGACACTGTCGGATCACTCTTCCTACAACCGCTTCGGCTATCCCGCCATCATGATCACGGACACTGCCTTCATGCGCTATCCCTACTATCACACTGCGGAAGACACGCCGGACAAGCTCGACTACGACAGCACGGCGCGCGTGGTGCAGGGCCTGGCGCGCACGATCGTGGCGCTGGCGGCCGGCGCGCAGGGGTGATTGATGCCGGGGGCATCCATCACGGCGAGGCGCGCATGAGCTGCAAACTCCAGCAGGTGGGCTTCCTCGGCTTCGACGTGTTCGGCACGGTCGTCGACTGGCGCTCGGGCGTGGCGCGCGCCGCCGCGCCCTTCCTGGAACGCTACGACATCGAACTCGATCCCTTCGCCTTCGCCAACGCCTGGCGCGCGCTGTACCAGCCATCGATGGAACAAGTGCGTTCGGGCGCGCGGCCCTGGGCCAGGCTCGACATCCTGCAGCGCGAGAATCTCGAACGGCTGCTCGCCTCGCACGGCGTGGCGGTGGACGACATTCCCGAGCAGGACCTGGCGGACCTGACGCGGGCCTGGGACAGGCTGGACCCGTGGCCCGACGCCGTGGCGGGGCTGGCGCGCCTGAAGCGCCGCTTTGCCATCGCCCCGATCTCGAACGGCCATATCGCCGGGATGCTGCAACTGGCGCGCTTCGGCGGCCTGCCCTGGGATGCGATCCTGGGCGCGGAAATCTCGCACACCTACAAGCCGCAGCCCGCGACCTACCTCGCATCGCTGGAAGCGGCCGGATTCGCACCGGGACAGGCGGCAATGGTGGCCGCGCACAACGGCGACCTGCGGGCGGCGCGCGCCCTGGGGATGCACACCGTGTTCGTGCTCCGGCCGCATGAGTACGGACCGGACCAGGACACGGACCTGCGCGCCGACGAGGATTGGGACGTGGCGGCGGAATCGCTGGCCGAGTTGGCGGACATCCTCGGCTGCGCCTGAACGGTGCGGATTTACGACACCCCCCATCGGCAGCGCGGAATCTTCTTTCCATACTGCAAGTTCTTACTCCATACTTACCCTGGGTATTCAAAAAAATTATTCGTTTATACCAAGAGGAATATGGAGATGATGAAGTACTTCTTACGCCAGGTGCGCATCGGCAGCCGCTTGACCATCGCGTTCACGCTGATCCTGGTGCTCGCCACGATCGCCACCGCTTCCGCCCTGTTGGCCGCGCGTGCCAACGCCGAGGCGACCGAAAAGATGCTGGCGGTCCCGCTGACCAAGGAACGCCTGGTATCGGACTGGAACGTGAATACCTATTCCGCCATCGTCCGTACTTCGCTGATCGCGCGCAGCACCGACAACACCCTGAGCGCCGTGTTCGCCAAGGACATCGCCGACAGCGTCACCCGCAGCACCGAGATCATCAAGCGGGTCGAACCCCTGCTCGACTCGCCGGAAGAAAAAGACCAGCTCAAGAAGGTGCAGGCGCTGCGCGCCAGGTACCAGGCGGCCAAGGTCGAAGTCATGGATGCGAAGAAGGCCGGCGACAGCGTCACCGCCGAGCGCCGCTACGACGAGGGCTTCGCCCCGGCCGCCCAGGCCTATTCGACCGCGCTGCAGGACCTGCTTGCGATCCAGCGCCGCACCATCGACCAGATGACGCACGCCAGCCGTGCCATGTATGACGAACGGGCGCGGCTCGTGCTGCTGCTGAACGGCCTGATGATCGTGCTGGGCGCATTTGCCGCGGTGACGATCACGCGCAGCATCATCCGTCCCCTGTCGCGCGCGGTGCAGGTGGCCGAGACGGTGGCCGCCGGCGACCTCACCGGCTCGTTCGACCATGGACGCGGCGACGAGATCGGCGACCTGCTGCGCGCGATGCAGTCGATGAACGACGGACTGGCCAAGGTGGTGCACGAGGTGCAGGAAGGCACGCGGACGATCGCCGCCGGCTCCACCGAAATCGCCAGCGGCAACCTCGACCTGTCGGCGCGCACCGAACAGCAAGCCAGCGCGCTGGAAGAAACCGCGGCGTCGATGGAAGAACTGACCTCGACCGTGCGCCACAACGCGGACAATGCCAACCAGGCCAACCAGATGGCCCAGGCGGCGTCGCAGGTCGCCACGCGCGGCGGCGAGATCGTCGGCCAGGTGGTCGCCACGATGGGTGCCATCGACGGCGCCTCGCGCAAGATCGTCGACATCATCGGCGTCATCGACGGCATCGCCTTCCAGACCAATATCCTGGCGCTGAACGCGGCGGTCGAGGCCGCGCGCGCCGGCGAACAGGGCCGCGGCTTCGCCGTCGTGGCCTCCGAAGTGCGCAACCTGGCGCAGCGCTCGGCAACCGCGGCCAGGGAGATCAAGGCCCTGATCGGCGACTCGGTCGCCCAGGTGAATACCGGCACGGCGCTGGTGCAGCAGGCCGGCGCCACGATCGAGGAAGTCGTCGCCAGCGTGGCGCGCGTGACCGACATCATGGCCGAGATCACCGCGGCCAGCCGCGAACAGAGTGCCGGCATCGACCAGGTCAACGCGGCGATCACGCAGATGGACCAGACGACCCAGCAGAACGCGGCGCTGGTCGAAGAGGCCGCCGCGGCGGCGACCAGCATGCAGGAACAGTCGGCACGCCTCGATCAGCTGATGCGCGGCTTCCGTCTGGCGCAGGCCGGCACCCGCCAGGCAGCTTCCGCCGCGCCGCGTCTGTCGGCGGCCGTCGCCGTCGCTTGAGCCAGGCGGACGTTCAGGGACGGCGCCGGTACAGCCGGAACCGTTCCTGGTCGTCGGCCGGCCGCGCGCCCTCCCAGATCACGACCCAGGTGCGGCTGTCGACGCGGTGCGGCGTCTGGCCGCGTGCATCCTCCACCAGGAGCAGGCGGCAATCGGCGCGCGGCAGCAGCTCCAGCCTTTGCGTGGTCACGCCTTCATAGTAGCGCAGCATCGCGCGTTCGCTTTCCTGCAGTCCCTCGCTGGCAATGCAGCCGGCGGAGGATGGCAAGGCCGGGCGCATCGATGCGAAAACCTGCCTGTACGACTTGACCTGGTCGCCCCATGGAACGAACAGGCCCGCCAGCAGGAGCCAGCAGAGTGCGAGTCCGACCGCCCAGGTCTGGAGCGCGGCCTGCCGCGGTTTGCGCCAGAACATCAGTGCCAGTGCCGCCACGGTCGCGACCGCGCAGCCTGCGAGTGCGGCGGCATGGAGGCGCCGGTCGGGACTGGGCGCCAGCTGGGCGTAGACGGCGTCCAGGTGCAGCGGATTATTCGAAAACATGATGTATCCCCACGCCAGCCACACCAGCGCGGCGATGCTGCCAAAGACCAGCTGCCCGGACCAGCGCCAGACGCGCTCGGCGCGCGGCCCGAGCGACACGGCGCTGGCGGCGCCCAGCAGGGACAGGGGTATCAGCAAGGGCAGCGCATAGCCGCCGCGCGCGGACGCGGAAAAGACCAGCACCACCAGCACCACGATGCTCATGAGTACGCATGCCTGCAGCAGTTCCTTGGTGCGCAGGGCTTGCCGTTCGCGCCAGAGGGACAGCAGGGCCAGCGGCACCGCCGGCAGGGTGATCCACCAGAGATTCCGCAGCCAGAAGCCGTCGTCGTGGGGGGCGCCCAGTTCGGGAACGGAAAAGCCGACGAAACGCCCGATATTGTTCAGCCAGAACCAATCGGCGAACAGCGCCGGCGAGCGGACGTACAGGACCGCGGGCCAGATCAGCAGCCAGGGCAGCGCGGCGGCCAGCGCCGCCAGCACGGTACGCAGGTAGGCCTGCCGGCGCCAGCGGCTGAAAACGAGCGGCAGCAGGAGCGCGGTCAGGGCAAAGATCCCGGGCGCCAACAAGCCTTTCGCGAGAAAACCGATGCCGACCCCGGTGCCGATTTCGCATCCGCTCGCCACCGGCCGCTGCTGCCAGCGCGGCAGGCCCGCAAGGCCGATCGCCACGCCGGCGAGCAGGGCCAGGTCGGTCAGCATCAGGTGGGCATAGGCTTCGAGTCCCAGGCAAGCCAGCAGGACGAACACGGCGGTGCGGCCGAACTCCGGGCCCCGCCAGCGGCGCCCGCAACGGGCGACCGCGGCGCACGCCAGCAGCACGAACAGGCCGCTCGCCAGGCGCGCGCCGTCGGCCAGCGGAAGGATGGGCGCAAGGCACTTGGCGATCGCGGCCGCCGCCCAGTAATACAGCGGCGGCTTTTCCATGAAGGTTTCGCCCGCCATCGTCGGCACCACCAAGTCGCCCGTGGCCGACATGCTGCGCACGATCTCCGCGATATAGGTTTCGTCCTGTTTCCACGGCTCGTGGCCGATCAGTCCAGGCAGCGCATACAAGAGGACGAAGCAGACGAAGGTCCAGGTCCTGGCGGCAAGCACGAAACGCTGGCCGCTCTCCGGCCTGGAACCGGGCGCCTGCGGAACCTGCCGCACCCCGGGCATATCGGATGCTGCGACGACAGGCCGGTCCTTCTTTAATTGCTCGATTTCCATCCAGTCCCCATGACGCGAAAAAACATGCGCGGCGTCGACATCGCCCGTACATACACGGTGCGATTCTAGCCGCGCACAATTCACGCGAGGGTTACAGTCCTGTCATCTTTGAGGCTTGTCAGTTCATGCCGCGCAGGACTTGCCGTGCGGGCCATGGAAGCCCTTGGCCTTGGCGTCGGCTTCCGGCATGTACTCGCCTTTCTTGGTCTTGCCGTAGTATTTGTCGCCCTCGCAGTGGTACACCTTGCTGGAGGTGTTGACCCATACCTTGCCGGCACCGCCGCCAGGCGCAGGCGTGGCCGCGGCAGGGGCCGCTTTGCCGGCCTTGGTCGTTATGCCCGTTGTGCCCGTTGTGCCCGCTTTGGCCGCCGTGCCTGTCGGCGCCGGCGCGACCGGATTCGGGACGGTGGTTTGCGCCAGCACGGGACCAGCCATCAGCAGGCCCAGGATGACGGCGAGAGACATTTTCTTCATTACACTTCTCCTTTAAAAAATCAAGATACGACAAAAGCCGAGACCGCCGCGCCGAGTCCCACCAGCGCAGCCAGCCCCACACCCCATAGCAGCCAGCGGCGGCGCGTCAGCACGGTAATGGCCGCCAGTGCGACGGCGATCTGGACACAACTGAGCGCCAGGGCAAGCCGCTCGTGCGGCCGCAGCTTGGCGTCGGATTCGGCCGCCAGCTTGCGCGACTCCGCCTCCAGCCTCGCCGCTGTGCGCTGCACCTCGGCCCGTTCGCGGTTTTCCTTGTCGCGTTCGGCGATGAAGCGCTCACTGACCGCCGGCACGGTGGCCAGTGCCGCCGCGGCGTCGGCAATGTGCGCCTTGGTCGACCTGGCCTGGTAGTAGGCCCACTGGTCGCTGGCCTGGGTCTGCTTCAGGATGCTTTCGTTTTTCAGGAACATCGCTTCGGTCTGCGCGTTCCCGCTCTGGTAATTGATGAGCGCCCCGACCGTCGACAGGATCGCCGTCATCAGCGCGACTTTCTGCGCCAGGCGGTCGTTGTCCCGTTCGGCGGCCTCCTCGACCGCATGTTCGTGGGGCGTGGGGATGTCGTAGTCGTCGTCCATGTTTATGCCAGTATGTTCACGGCGCGTGCCGCCACCAGGCCGACGGTCAGCAGCGACGCGCTCGCCTCCACCATGAAAAGGACCTTGACGCGGCCCGTCAGCGGCAGCGTGTCGGTCGGTGAAAATGCGGTCGCGTTGGTGAACGACACGAACACATAATCGAAAAATCCGGGCGTCCACTCCTCGCTTCCCGGTAAGTCTGAACCCATCTGCGGAAACAGGAAGTCCGCCACCGGCTGTTTCACGAAGGTGCGCACCGCCGGCCCGCCGCGGTCGATGTTCCAGAACCATAGCGCGAACACGACGACGTTGGTGAACCAGATGTTCAGTGCGTCGATCAGCAGGCTTTGCCCGGTCGTCCCTTTTGCCCCATATAAAAGCGCGTGGAGCACGACGTACAGCGACTGGAAGTTGATGAGCGTGATGATGGCGGTCAGCACGATCGCGGCGCGGCGGATCATTCGCCGGTGATGATGGATGCGGAGCCAGTGATGCTCGCTGGTGGCATGGCGCATTTGGCTATGGTTCCAGGCGGTGGCGACCGACAGCGGTGCCAGCAGCGCTACCTCGACCACGGAGGCCAGCCACCACGGGAACATGGTCAGATGATTGATCAGCACCGCGTTGAGCGCGGCCGTGACCAGGATCGCCCCGCGTGCGATCCAGAACTCGCGCATGTGGCGTTCGAGGTTTTTTCGCATCGCAAGAGTATGCCCGCTTTGCGTGCGCGCACGAACCGGCACAGGATTACGGTTTTGAAAGGTTCAGCTAGCGGGCGGGAATACCACGCTGACCTCCAGGCCCGGCCCGGCGTTGCGCAGCCTCAGGCTGGCGCCGTGCAGTTGCGCGATGGCGGTCACGATCGACAGTCCAAGGCCGTTGCCCGGCAGGTGGCGGCTCTGGTCGACCCGGTAGAAGCGTTCGCATACCCGGGCGATATCGGCTTCCGGCACGCCCGGGCCGTAGTCGCGCACCGACACCACGGTGTCGACCTGGCCGCCGTGCACCGCGATGTCGACATGGGTGCCGGACCGTGCGTACTTGATGGCATTGTCGATCAGGCTGGCCAGCGCGGTCGCCAGCAGGTCGCGGTCGCCGCGCACGCTCAGCGCCTCCACGCCGGTGTAGCGCAGCACCATCCCCTGCTCCTCGGCGGCGGCTTCGTACAGCTCGACCATGTCGCGTGCGATGGCGGCGATGTCCAGCAGCCCGAACGAACGGGTGCGCACGCCGCTTTCGGCGGCCGCGATCTGCAGCAGCTTGTCGAACAGGCCGATCAGGCTGTCGATCTCCTCGATCGCCAGGCGGGCGTCGCCGACCAGCGCCTGCGGCTCGGCAGCGGCGTCGAGCGCCCGTTCCAGCCTGCTGCGGACCCGGCCCAGGGGCGTGCGCAAGTCGTGCGCGATCGAGTTCGACACATGGCGCACCCCTTCCATCAGCGACTCGATGCGATCGAGCATCTGGTTGATGTCGGTGCCGAGGCGCGCAAACTCATCGTTGCCCTGCACCGCGATCCGGCTCGACAGTTCGCCGGCGGCGATGCGCGCGGCGGTGCGCCGGATGCGCCCGATACGGGCCTCGATCAGGCGCCGGAACAGCTGGGCACCCGCAAAAGCCAGCAACAGGGATACCGTCGAGCTGATCAGGAGCGCACGCTCGATCACCTCGCGAATCGCGTCCAGTTCGCTCAGGTCGCGGCCGACCACCAGCCGCCTGCCGCCTCCGAGCGGAACGGCCAGCAGGCGCACCGAGACGACGCCTTTGCTTCGGCGCATCTCTTCGAAAACCAGCTGGCCCGGCGGCGTTTGGTGCCATGCCGGCAGGTTGCCCGCCAGAATCCGCCCTGCTCCGTCGACCAGGCCGACGAGTTCGGTGTCGCTGTCGATCCGGTCATGCAGTTGCAGGTCGATCTGGCGTTCCAGGCCGGCATCGCCTTCCGCCTGCCAGGTCCCGGCCAGGCGCTGCGCAATGGCCTGGATCTTGTTGTCCATCGAGTGCTCGAACACGCCCACCGTGCCGACGTAGAAAATGGTCGACAGGGCCGCCACCGACAGCGCAACCAGCAAGCCGTAACCGACCGCCAGCCGGGCGACGATCGAACCGCGCAGGCTAAGGCGCAGCCGGACCATAGCCGGAGGCGCTCAGCACGTAGCCGGCGCCACGCACGGTGTGGATCAGCGGCGGGTCGAAATCCTTGTCGATCTTGCTGCGCAGGCGGCTGATCTGGACGTCGATCACGTTGGTCTGCGGGTCGAAATGATAGTCCCAGACGCCTTCGAGCAGCATGGTGCGGGTCACGATCTGCCCCTCGTGGCGCATCAGGTATTCGAGCAGGCGGAACTCGCGCGGCTGCAGGTTGATGGCGACACCCCGGCGGGTGGCCCGGCTGGTGCGCAGGTCGAGCTGCAGGTCGGCCACCTGCAGCTGGCTCACCTCGCGCGACCAGGTCGCCCGGCGCGTCAGGTTGGCGACCCGCGCCAGCAGTTCGGACATGACGAAGGGCTTGGCCAGGTAGTCGTCGCTGCCGGCGCGCAGGCCGCGCACGCGCTCGTCCACGCTGTTCAGGGCACTCAGGATCAGCACCGGCGTCATGTCGCCGCGCGCACGCATCTGCTCGAGGATGCCGATGCCGTCGACCTGGCCCGGCAGCATCCGGTCCAGGATCACGATGTCCCAGCGCCGTTCGCGCAACTGGATGATGCCGTCGCTGCCGTTGTCGAGTGCAAGCACGGCATAGCCGGCGGACTCGAGACCGGCGCGCAGGTAGTCGCGGGTTTCGGCGTCATCTTCGATAACGAGGCAATGTGGCATGGGAATAGGAAAGTGATGATGCCGGGGCGGCAGGCTCCAGCACACTGCAGTATAAGGGAGTCCGGGCCTGCCGGGATTACGGTTCGGTAAGGTGGGGGTCTCCCCAACGGACGCGGCCGCCCAAATTACGCCTTCGTAATGATTACGCGATCGTAATTTTCATCCGCTTTCGCCCGCCTATCATGCACAGCTTTCCAGCGCGATCCTTCCGCGCGCCTTCTTTCATCGAGGATAGCATGCGTATCGGCCACACCTTCATCGGCATCCTTGCCTGCAGTTTCCTGGCATCGTGCACCCAGCCCCTGGGACACGGCGAGATCGACTGGGACCACGGCGCGCGCCGCGCCAGGGTACTCGAGGTCCTGAGCCCGCAGGCGGCCGAAGCCGAAGCGCGCGACTGCGCTCCCGCCGGCTGGAACTGGCAGGCCGGCCACGCCTATGCCCGCGTGCGCTACCGCGTCGTTCGCCTGCACCGTAACACGGTCGCCACGCTGCCCGAAGGCCTGGCGCTGCAGCCGGGCGACGAGGTCGAGCTGTGGCCGGAGAACTGCGGCGAGCACCGGCTGGCACGCGTCGAACGGCGGCTGTCCGCGCCGGCACAGGACCGATGAGGCCGGCCATGCAAGGCGTCCCGCACACCATCATGCTGGCCTTGGCCTGCTGCCTGGCGGCCGGCGCCGCCAGTGCCCAGAGCCTGCATCTCGACGAGGCGCTGGCGCTGGCCGGCCAGCGCAACCACGACCTGAAAGCGGCCGCGATCGCGGTCGACAGCGCAGCCGCGTCCGTGACCAGCGCCGCCGCCGCGCCCAATCCCACGCTGACGCTGCAGACCATGAACATCAACCCGGCAGCCGGCATCGGCTCCGGCCCGCTGCGCGCCAAGACGGTCGACAGCGCGGTGCGCATCGACCAGCTGATCGAACGCGGCGGCAAGCGGCGCCTGCGCACCGCCGCCGCCGAGCAGCTGGAGCATGCGGCACGGGCCGACCTGGCGGATAGCCGGCGCCTGCTGCGGCGCGAAGTCGCCGGCGCCTATTACGACTTGCTGGCGGCGCAGCAGCGGGCCACGCTCACCCTCGAGGCCGCGGCCCTGGCCGACCACGCGATGCAGGCGGCCGAGACGCGCCGCCGCGCCGGCGACCTCGCCGGTGGCGACACCGCGCGCCTGCGCACCGACACCCTGCGCGTGCACAACGATGCCGACGATGCCGCAGCCGACCTCGACCAGGCCCGGCGCGCGCTGGCCCTGCTGCTCGGCCTGGACGACGCGGGCGGCCTGAGCGCGGCCGATGCCTGGCCCGCCGCCCTGCCGGCGTCCGCCGCCGCCGCGCTCGATGCCGCGCTCGAAGCACGCGCCGATGTCGCCGCCGCGCGGGCGCGGGTACGGGCCGCCCAGGCGTCGCACGAGCTGGCGCTGGCGGGACGCACGCGCGACGTGACGGTCGGCGTCCAGCTCGACCACTATCCGGCCAGCGCCGCCAATCCGCAGGGCAGCGGCAACAGCATCGGCGTGTCGGTCCAGGTGCCGCTGTTCGTGCGCTACGCCATGCAGGGCGAGATCCGCAGCGCCGCCGCCGCGCTCGATGCCGCTAGCGAGAACCTGGCCAAGGTGCGGCAGAACGCCCGCGCCGACATCGGCAAGGCCCGCGCCCAGGCCGAGGCCGGAGCCCGGCGCGTCGAGCGCTACGACGGCGAGATCCTGCCGGCCGCGCGCAAGGCCGCCGAGGCGGCCGAATTCGCCTTCGCGCACGGCGCCGCCGGCGTGATGGACGTGCTGGACGTGCGCCGCGCCTATCGCGCGGCCCAGCTCGATGCGCTTGCGGCGCATGCCGATTTCGCCAAATCCCTGGCGGCGCTCGACGCCGCCCTGTCACGAGAGCACCCATGATGAAGACCCGGACACTCCTCGCGCCGCTGGCGCTCGCCCTGCTCGCCGCCGGCCTCGGCTGGTACGCGATGCGCCCCGCTGCGAAAGCGGTGCCGCCGGCACGGACCCAGGCGGCGCCGCGCGCCGGCCAGGACCAGCTGTTCAGCCTGCCCGACGCCTCGACCCAGCTATCCTTCCTCCGCATCGTCCAGGTCGGCGCGCAGGCCCTGCCGGTGGCCGAGCCGGTGGCCGGCCGCATCGCCTACGACGAGAACCTCACCAGCCGTATCGCTTCGCCGGTACAGGGCCGGGTGACGGCCCAGCGGGTCGAAGTCGGCGACAGCGTGCGCGCCGGGCAGCTGCTGGCCGAACTCGATTCGCCCGACCTGGCCGGCGCCCAGGCCGACGAGCGCAAGGCCGCCGCCGACGAGGAGCGCAAGCGCCTGGCACTGGCGCGTACCCGCATGCTGGTCGATGCCGACGTCCTGGCCCGCAAGGACTTCGAGAACGCACAGGCCGATTACCGCCAGGCCGACGCCGAGGCGCGCCGCGCGCGCCAGCGCATCGGCAACCTGCACGCGCACGGCAAGGTCGACGGCCGCTTCGGGCTGCGCGCGCCGATCGCCGGCGTGGTGGCCGACCGGCAGCTCAACATCGGCCAGGAAGTGCGGCCGGACCAGGCCAATCCGCTGCTGGTGATCAGCGACTTGCGCCACGTGTGGGCGATCGCCGACGTGCCCGAGGGCGTGGCCGCCGGCCTGCGCCCCGGCCAGCCGGTGCTGGTGGAAACCGAGGCCTTCCCGGGACGGACTTTCCGCGGCCGCATCGGCCGCATCGGGGTCGCGCTCGATCCGGTCACGCGGCGCGTGCAGGTACGCTGCGAGCTGGACAACCCGGACGGGCGCCTGAGGCCCGACATGTTCGCCCGCATCGCCTTCGTGGCCGCGGACGGCAAGGCCGAGGCAGTGCCGGTCCCGAACACCGCGCTGGTGACCGAAGGCCTGTACACCTACGTGTTCGTGGAGCGCGGGCACGGCAGCTTCGAGAAGCGGCGCGTGCGCGTCGCGCTCGGCGGCGCCGCACGCAGCTATGTCGACGCCGGCCTCCATTCAAACGAGCTGGTCGTGACCGAGGGCGCGCTGCTGCTCAACGCGGAGGCGTCGAACCATGCTGGCTAAGTTCATCGACCTGGTGCTGCGCCAGCGGGTGGCGGTGCTGTTCCTGACCGCCTGCCTGGCCGCGTACGGCTGGCATGCGCTGGACGACCTGCCGATCGAAGCCTTCCCCGACGTCCAGGACGTACAGGTGCAGGTGGTGACCCAGTTGCCCGGGCAGGCGGCTGAAGAAGTGGAGCGGGTCCTGACCCTGCCGATCGAGCGCGAACTGAGCGGCGTGCCGCGCCAGACCCAGCTGCGTTCGGTGAGCATCGGCGGCCTGTCGGTGGTTACGCTCACCTTCGCCGACGGCACCGACGATTATTTCGCGCGCCAGCAGGTGCTGGAAAGGCTGCAGAACGTGACCTTGCCGGCCGGCGTGCAGCCGGCCCTGGCACCGCTCAGCACCGCGGTCGGCGAAGTGTTCCGCTATGTGCTGCAGGTCCCGGCCGACATGCCCGAGAACGACGCCAGGGCGCTGCAGGACTGGGTGTTGCGCCCGGCGCTGCGCTCGGTGCCCGGCGTGGCGGACGTGGTGAGCTTCGGCGGCACGGTCAAGGAGTACCAGGTGCTGGTCGATCCGCTGGCACTGAACCGCTACGGCCTCACCCTGGAACAGGTACGCCAAGCCCTGGCCAACGCCAGCGCCAACGTCGGCGGCGGCCTGGTACGCCGCGGCGACGAGGCCCTGGTGGTGCGCGGCATCGGCATCTTCGCAGGGATCGAGGACATCGGTCGCGCCGTGGTCAGCGCCAGCAATGGCCGCACGGTGCTGGTGTCGGACCTGGGCCGGGTCTCCATCGGCCACAGCCCGCGCTCCGGCATCGTCGCCTTCAACCGCCAGGACAGCGTGGTCGAAGGCATCGTCCAGATGAGCAAAGGCGCGAACGCCGCCAAGGTCGTGGCCCAGGTCAAGCAGGCGGTGGAGCGTCTCGGCACGCGCCTGCCGCCGGGCGTGCGCATCCGCACCATCTACGATCGCAGCGACCTGATCGGGCATACCGTGCATACCGTGGCCGACAACCTGGTGGTCGGCGCGCTGCTGGTGATCGCGATCCTGGTGATCTTCCTCGGCAACTGGCGCGCCGCGCTGATCGTGGCCGCCGTGATCCCACTGTCGCTGCTGTGCGCCTTTATCGTGCTCGACGCGCGCGGCATCCCGGCCAACCTGATCTCGCTCGGCGCGGTCGACTTCGGCATCATCATCGACAGCGCCGTGGTGCTGGTCGAGGCACTGCTGGTGCGGCTGCACCTGCAGGCGCGCGCAGCGCACCCGCCAGCCGCCGACGCGGCGGTCCGGGACACGGTGGCCGGACTGGGCCAGCCGATCCTGTTCGCCAAGGCCGTGATCATCGTCGCCTTCATCCCGATCTATACCTTCCAGCGTGTCGAAGGCAAGATCTTCGCCCCGGTCGCCTTCACGCTGAGCTTTGCGATGCTGGGCGCCCTGCTGCTGACCATGACCCTGCTGCCGGTGCTGCTGGCCTGGGCCCACCGCGCCAGCCCGCTGCGCGAGCGGCCGAATGCCTGGCTTCCGCGGCTGCAGGAGGCCTATCGCGCATTCCTGCTGCGCGCCCATCGGCGCCGGTTTGCGGTGTTCGGCGCCTCCGCCGCGTTGCTGGGCCTGACGCTGGCGCTGGCGCCCCTGCTGGGCAGCGAGTTCCTGCCCAAGCTGGACGAAGGCAACCTGTGGCTGACCATCGAGCTGCCGACCTCCAGCGCGCTCGAGACCACGCGCGACATCGAACGCCGGGTGCGCGCCATCCTGCAGTCCTATCCCGAGGTCGGCAACATCGTGTCGCACGTCGGCCGGCCCGACGACGGCACCGATCCGAAAGGACCGAACAACATGGAGATCCTGGCCGACCTGCAGCCGCACCAGGACTGGCGCTTCGCCGACAAGGAAGCGCTGGTCGCGGACATCTCGCGGCGCATCCACGCCTTGCCTGGCGTGCCGACGAATTTTTCCCAGGTCATCGAGGACAATGTCGAAGAAGCCCTGTCCGGCGTGAAGGGCGAGATCGCGGTCAAGCTGTACGGACCGGACCTCGCGGTACTGGGCCGCAAGGCGGAACAGGTGGCGGCGATCCTGCGGGCGATTCCCGGCGCCGCCGATGTCGAGGCGGTGCGTATCGGCGGCCAGAGCGAGCTGGATATCGTCATCGACCGCGAGCGCATCGCGCGCCTTGGGCTCAACGTATCGGACGTCAACGCCGCGATCCAGGCCGCGCTGGGCGGCATCGCGGTCGGCCAGTTCTATGAAGGCGACCGCCGCTTCGACCTGAGCTTGCGCCTGGACGAGAAGAACCGCGATTCGCTGGAAGGCATCGGCGCGCTGCAGGTCAGCCTGCCCGGTGCGGCCGGCAGCGTGCGGCTGGCCGACGTCGCCCGCATCGGAACGCGCCAGGGCGCCGCCCGCATCAGCCGCGAAGGCGGCGAGCGCAACGCCTCGGTCAAGGCCAACCTGCTCGGACGCGACCAGGGCAGCTTCGTGGCCGAAGCGCAGCAGAAGGTGGCCGAGCAGCTCAAGCTGCCGCCGGGCTACCGGATCGCCTGGGGCGGCCAGTTCGAGAACCAGCAGCGCGCCCTGCAGCGCCTGCGCATCATCGTGCCGCTGACCGCCTTCCTGATCTTCGCGCTGCTGTTCGGCGCCTTCCGTTCGGTGCCCAAGGCGCTGCTGGTGCTGGCGATCGTGCCGTTCACGCTGATCGGCGCGGTGGCCGGACTGGCGCTGGCCGGGCTGCATTTCTCGATTTCGGCGGCGGTCGGACTGATCGCCGTGGCCGGCATCTCGGTGCAGAACGGCGTGATCCTGGTCGAGCAGATCGTCGAGGTGACGCGCGCGGGAACGGCGCCCTGGCCGAGCGCGGTGGAAGGAGCGGTCGGGCGCCTGCGCCCGATCCTGATGACGGCCCTGATGGCGGGCCTGGGCCTGCTGCCGGCGGCCCTGTCGCACGGGATCGGCTCGGAAACCCAGCGCCCGTTCGCTGTCGTGATCGTCGGCGGCATCGTCTCGGCGACGCTGTTCACCCTGCTGCTGCTGCCGCTGGCCTATCCGTATTTTGCCGGCCGGGGCTCCGGCCGGCAGAAAGATCAGGCGCTCAAACGCGCCATCACGTCGACCACGTGATCGATCTGGGCCCGGGTGTGGCCTGCGTTCAGCATGAAGCGCAGGCGCGCCTGGCCCACCGGCACCGCCGGGAACTGGATCGCGTCGACGTGCACGCCCTCGGCCCGCAATTCGCGCGCGAAGTGCTGGCAGCGCGCGGCGTCGCCGATCAGGACCGGTACGATCGGCGTGGCGGTCGAGGTCAGCTCGTAGCCGAGCGGGCGCATGCGCTGGACGAAGTAGCGCTGGTTGTCCCACAGGCGCGCACGGCGCTGCGGCTCTTCTTCCAGGAGGTCGAGTGCGGCCAGCAGGGCGTTGGCCTGGTCGGGCGGCGGCGGGCAGGTGAAGCCGTAGGCCGAACTGGTCAGGCGCAGCACGTCGGCCATTTCGCTGTCGAGGGCGACGAAGCCGCCGATCGCGCCGAGTGCCTTGCTCAGCGTGCCCATCTGCATGATGGTGGGGCTGTAGCAGCCGAAGTGCTCGGAGGTGCCGCCGCCGTTCGCACCCAGCACGCCGGTCGCGTGGGCGTCGTCGATGTACAGGATCGCGCCGTAGCGCTCGGCCAGCTGGGTCAGTTCCGGCAGCGGCGCGATCGTCCCCTCCATGCTGAACACACCGTCGCTGACGATGATCGGGCTGATCCCGTCGGCGGCCTTGAGCAGCGATTCCAGGTGGTCCATGTCGGCATGGCGGTAGGTATGGCGCTCGGCGCCCGACATCAGGATGCCTTCGCGGATGCTGATGTGGTTGTACTCGTCCGTGAAGTAGGCGTACTTGCGCCGCTTCTTCGGACGGAAGCCGTGCAGGCGCGCCAGTATGCCGGCCTTGGTCAGCGTCGACAGCACGCCGATATTCGTCATGTAGCCGGTGACGAACAGCACCGCATCGGTCTTGTGCTTGAGGGCGCCCAGGCGGCGCTCCAGTTCGCGGTACACCGGCAGGTCGCCGCCCAGCAGGCGCGACTCGCAGTTGCCGACGCCATAGCGATCAAGGCCGGCCTTGGCGGCGCTCACCAGGCGCGGGTGATTGGCCAGCGCCAGATAATTGTTGGTGCTGAAGGAGACGGCCGCCTCGCCGTTGACCCGGAACACCGGGTCCGGCAGCGTGTCGTGCACCGCCGATTCGTGATGGATGGCGTGGCTCTGCAGCCAGTCGGCAATATCGCTCAGGTCGTGCATGATGGTCGTGGTGCGGTCTTGGTTGGAGGTGGAATGGGAAGATGCGCGGCGAGGCGGCGGCGCGGCGGCCGCTGCACGGATCGGCCGGTGGCCGGAATGCGCGAATCGAGCGCAGTATAGGTGCGCCGGGGCGGTGAAAAAATTACGGTTCGGTAATGTCGATAGCAGCGAGGCAATACTCGGCCCCAACTGTTGTAGGGACGGTTCAATTACCGAACCGTAATGGCGTGATTACCCGGGCCGGACTATCATGCCCGCCGGCCGTCGCCCCGCTCGCCGGCCCTCCCCTCTTCGCGGTCCTGGTGCCGCAATCCGCCGCCGCCGTGCGAGCTTGCATGGCAATATCCCGTTCACTCGACGGAGAAACCGATGTTTTTTGATGATCCAAAGCGCGCCGCATCGTGGCTGCTGCTGGCCACGCTGGCCTCCACCGCCGGCGTGCGCGCCGGCGAACTGCCACCGGAAGAAACCTGGAATGCCCACGCCCAGGCCACCTATGTCTGGCAGGCCAAGCCGTCCTTTCAGGCGCCCTACAGCGGGCCGGCCAGCCTGCTGCCGCAGCGCGAGACCGGCTATTCGTTCAGTGCCACCGGCGCCTTCGGCCTGCGCCCGTGGGCCGGCACCGAACTGTACTTCGATCCGGAGGTGGTACAGGGCAAGGCGTTTTCCGGCCTGCACGGCCTGGGCGGCATGACCAACGGCGAGCAGCAGAAGACCAGCGGACCGAACCCGACGCTGTACCGCGCGCGCCTGTTCCTGCGCCAGACCTGGGACCTGGGTGGAGAACGCGAGGCGGTGGAGCCGGACATGAACCAGCTGGGCGGCACGGTCGCCAGCCGCCGCGTCGTGCTCACGGTCGGCAACCTAGCGGTCAGCGACATCTTCGACAACAACGCCTACGCCCACGATGCCCGCAGCCAGTTCCTGAACTGGGCCCTGCTGGCGCACGGCGCATGGGATTTCGCGGCCGATGCGCGCGGCTACAGCTGGGGCGCGGCGCTCGAATACATCGACGGCCCCTGGGCCGTGCGCGGCGGACGCTTCCTGGTGCCGGCCGAATCGAACGGCCTGGCGCTCGACAAGCGTATCTTCCGCCACTATGGCGACCAGCTCGAACTCGAACGCAGCACGTCCCTGCTGGGCCAGCCCGGCAAGTTGCGCCTGCTGGTGTTCCGCGACCGCGCGCGCATGGGGGGCTTTCGCGACGCGCTGGCCGCGGCGAACGGCGGCGTCCCGGACGTGGCGCAGGTGCGCCGCGAACGCAGCAAGGTCGGGGTCGGGATCGGTGCCGAACAGGCGCTCGGCGAGGACGCCGGCCTGTTCGCGCGCGCCAGCTGGAACGACGGGAAATCGGAAACCTACGCCTTCGCCGAGATCGAGCGCTCGCTGTCGGCCGGCGTCACGCTGAAGGGCGCCGCCTGGGGGCGTGCCGGCGATACGCTGGGCCTGGCCCTGGTACGCAACGGCCTGTCGGGCGCGCACCGTGACTACCTGGCCGCCGGCGGCGTCGGCGCCTTCATCGGCGACGGCCGCCTGGACTACCGGCCGGAGTCGATCGCCGAGGCCTATTACCGCATTCCCCTCGCCGCGGGCGCCGAGCTGACGCTGGACTTCCAGCACATCGCCAATCCCGGCTACAACCGGGCGCGCGGGCCGGTCGACGTCGGCTCGCTGCGCCTGCACATCCATTACTGATGTCCGGGGACGGGCCCTACTCCGCCAGGAACATCTCCTGCAAGTCGTTCAGGAAGCGTTGCCCCAGCTCGGTCGGCTTGATCAGCTTGAAGTCGCGGTAGATCAGGCCCTTGGCTTCGGCCTCGTTCAGCGCCTTCTCGATCATGGTAATGGACAGGCCGGTGCGCTCGCCGAACAGGTTCGGGTCGAAACCTTCGGTCAGGCGCAGCAGGTTGAGCATGAACTCGAAGCCCATCTCGCCGCGCGCGATCTCGTGCTCTTCATGCACCGCGTTGCCCTTCCGTGCGGCCTCGATGAAGGACGCCGGCTGCTTGTAGCGCGCCTGGCGCAGCACGCGGTGCGGGAACGACAGCTTGGAATGGGCGCCTGCGCCGATGCCGAGGTAGTCGCCGAACTGCCAGTAATTCAGATTGTGGCGCGCCCGGCGGCCCGGCTTCGCATACGCCGACACCTCGTAGTGCTCGTACCCTGCCCCCGCCATCTTCTCGAGGATCATGTCCTGGATGTCGGCGCTCTCGTCGTCGCTGGGCAGCTGCGGCGGATACTTCGCGAACACCGTGTTCGGCTCCATCGTCAGGTGGTACAGCGACAGGTGCGGCGGCGCATACGACAGCGCGGTGTCGATGTCGCGCTGTGCCTCCTCGAGCGTCTGCCCGGGCAGCGCGTACATCAGGTCGAGGTTGAAGTTGTCGAAGTTGGCCTGCGCGATCTCGATGGCTTTTCGCGCCTCGTTCTCGTCGTGGATGCGGCCCAGCGCCTGCAGGTGCCTGCCGTTGAAGCTCTGGATGCCGATCGACAGGCGGTTGATGCCGCTGGCGCGGTAGGCCTTGAACTTCTCGGCCTCGAAGGTGCCGGGATTGGCCTCCATCGTGATCTCGGCATTGATCTCCAGCGGGAGGAGCGTGCGCAGGTCGGACAGCAGGCGGTCGAGGCCGGCGGCCGACATCAGGCTGGGCGTGCCGCCGCCGATGAAGACGGTGTGGATCTTGCGGCCCCAGATCAGCGGCAGCGACTGTTCGAGGTCGGCGCGCAGCGCGTCCAGGTAGGCCTGTTCCGGGATCGGCCCGGTCGACTCGTGCGAGTTGAAGTCGCAGTACGGGCACTTGCGCACGCACCAGGGCCAGTGGATATACAGCGACAGCGGCGGCAGCGCCGCCAGGTTCAGCGAACCGGGCTGCAGGTATTGCAGGGCGGCGGTGGCCGGCGAACGCGGTTCCGTGTTCGCTGCGATGCCATTGCCGACGGGTTTAATCGGGATCATTTGAGTGTCAGCTTCTCGACCAGCGCGCGGATCGCCTGGCCACGGTGGGAGATGGCATTCTTTTCGGACGGTTCCAGTTCGGCGGTGGTCTTGCCCAGTTCCGGGATCAGGAAATACGGGTCGTAGCCGAAGCCGTTGGCGCCGCGCGGAGACTCCACGATCACGCCGCGCCAGATGCCGTCGGCGATGACCGGCTGCGGGTCGTCGGCGTGGCGCACGTAGACCAGCACGCAATAGTAATAGGCCGATTTGTCGGCATGCGCCGCCAGCTCGCGCACCAGCTTCTCGTTGTTGCGGGCGTCCGATTTCGGCTCGCCGGCAAAGCGCGCCGAGACCACGCCAGGCGCGCCGCCGAGCGCGTTCACGCACACGCCGGAATCGTCGGCCAGCGCCGGCAAGCCGGTCAGGCGCGACGCGTGGCGCGCCTTCTGCAGCGCGTTCTCGACGAAGGTGCCGAACGGTTCCTCGGCTTCGGGAACGTTGAACTCGCCCTGCGGATGCAGTTCGAAGCCGATCGGCGCCAGCAGCTGGGCAAATTCCTTGAGCTTGCCCGCATTATTGGAGGCAAGGATGAGGCGTTGGGTCATGGTGTTTTGGGGAAGCGCGGGGAAGGCGCTATTTTAACGCCGTGCGGCGCCGGCGTCCCCGCGCAGTAAAGGCTTGAGCAACTCGAAGTCGATCGGCTTTGTCAGGTGATGATCGAAACCGGCATCGAAAGCACGCTCACGGTCTTTTTGCTGCCCCCAGCCGGTGGTGGCGATCATTGTCCTGGCAGGCCCGCCGGGCAATTGGCGCAGGCGGCGTGCCAGTTCGTAGCCATTCATGTCGGGCAGGCCGATATCGAGCAGGACGACCTCGGGGTCGGCCATGGCGATCGCCTCCAGCGCTTGCGCCCCGGAATGCGCGACCACGACCTTGCAGCCGGACAGCTCCAGCACCATTGCCAGCGTCTCGGCCGCATCCTGGTTATCGTCGACCACCATAATACGGGCCCGGGCAGTGGCGGCAACGGCAGGCGCTGCCTCGGCCGGGCATGAAGCGCCCACCGCAAGCGGCAGGCGAACGGTAAACGTACTGCCTTTGCCTTGCCCTTCGCTCCCTGCCTCGATACTGCCCCCGTGCAGTTCGACGATCCCGCGCACCAGGGCAAGGCCGATGCCGAGGCCGCCCTTGGACCGTTCCAGTGCCGGCTCGAGCTGCGAGAACATGTCGAAGACGGTGGCGAGCGCCGGCGCGGGAATGCCGATGCCGCTGTCGCAGACCCGTATCTCCGCCCACTCCGGTTCGCAGCTCAGGTGCAACTCGATCCGGCCGCCGTCCGGCGTGTATTTGGCGGCATTGGTCAGCAAATTGATCACCACCTGGGCGAGCCTGGTCGCGTCGCCATCGACCATCACCGGCGCCTCGCAGATAGACAGGCGCAGGGTATGCCGGGCCGTCTTCATCGTCTCGGCCAGGTCTTGCGCCGCGCTGCGCACGATTGCGGACAGCTCGACCGGCGCACGGCGCAGCTGCATGCGCCCTTGCGTGATGCGCGAGACTTCCATCAGGTCGTCGACAAGCCGCGTGAGATGGCGCAGCTGCCGGTCGAAGACCTGCAACAGGCGGTCTTCGCTCGACTGGCCGAACCTGAGCTTGAACACGTCGAGTGCGCTGCGCATGGGCGCCAGCGGATTGCGCAGCTCATGCGAGAGCGTCGCCAGGAATTCGTCCTTGCGGCGATCCGTGGCCGACAGCTGCGCGTTCAGCTTCTTCAGTTCGGCTTCGGCTGCTTCCGCGGCTTTACGTGCGGCTAACAATTCGCGCTCGTAGGCGCGCCGGTCGGAAGCCTTGAATAGTGCCCAATGATCGACGCTGCGGCCGCCGTCCTGGCGCCGCATGATATTGATCAGCATGGGCAAACGTTCCTGGCGGCGATTGCGCAGCTCGACCTGGAGCTCGCCCACCGAGCCTTGTACCTGAAGGATCGGCTGGCAATGCGTATTGAAAAACAGGCGCGCGCCGATCGGCAGCAATTCCTGCACGCGGATTTTCCCGACCAGGTCGTCCTCGTCGTAGCCGAGCCAGTTACAGGCCGTACTGTTTGCCCTGAGTATCAGCCCATCGCTTGCGGTGACCAGCAAGGCACATGCTGCGTGATCGAACAAGATCTCACCGGCAGGCGATTCCTCTATCACGATATGTCAGCGCAAGGTATGCGCAAGAAAGTCATCGATCGCATGCGAGCTCGCGGTGGGTGCGCTCATGTGCGGGCAGTGGCCGACGTTGTCGATGATGTGCAGGGTGCTGACCGGCAGGTTCTGGTGCAGGAATGCGCCGACCGAGCGCGGCGCCACGATGTCCTCGCTGCACTGCAGGATCAGCGCAGGCACGGTCGACCTTGCCACGTCGGCACGATGGTCGGACAAGAAAGTAACGCGGGCAAAATGCTTGGCGATGTCGGGGTCGTTACGGCAGAAGCTATTCGTCAGTTCCTCGCGCAGTTCGGGGCGATCGGGCACGCCCATGATTGCCGGCGCCAGGCTGCTCGACCAGCCGAGGTAGTTCGCTTCCATCGTTTCCAGCAGCTCGTCGATATCTTCACGACTGAAACCGCCGACATAGTCGCCGTCGTTGATGTAGCACGGCGATGGACCAACCATGACCTGGGCGCGGAACTTCTGCGGCGCCTTGACCGTGGCCAGCATGCCGATCATCGTGCTGACCGAGTGGCCGACGAAGATCACCGGACCGGTTGCGAACTCGTCGATGACTTCCAGCAGGTCGTCGGCGTAGCCGTGCAGGGTGCCATATTTTTCGCGGCTGTACGCCGACACGTCCGAGCGGCCGCTGCCGACCAGATCGAATGCGATCGTACGGAAACGTTTCTCGTAGGCTGGAGCAAGAAAGCGCCACATGGTGTGGTCGCACCCGAACCCGTGAGCGAATACCATGGTCGCCGCACCTTTGCCAGAGACATGAACGTTGTTGCGATTTTTTACAAGCGACATCGTCTATTTTCTCTTACAAAATTTAACAATTGCGGATTATACGCCTTAATGCTGAGTACGGGCGCGAAGCTGCGGCGTCCTCGTCCGGGAATCCTTGACTTCTCCATGGGCGGTACTAGGCTGGTTCAGCGGCCATACCGGCCGCCACACTGAAGGAGACGCCATGAACGCACAGCAAAACAAGCAATTGGTACAGGAAGGCTACAGGATGTTCCAGAGCGGAGACATCCGCGGCATCCTCGACCGCTGCACCGATGACGCCGAATGGACCAGTCCGGAATCGGAGTATGTTCCCTTCGCCGGCAGTTTCCACGGCAAGCAGGGCGTTGCCGAGTTCTTCTCCAAGCTCGACACCAGCACCCAGGCCATCCGCTTCGAGCCCCGCGAATTCATTGCGGAAGGCGACAAGGTCGTGGTACTCGGACATGCCACCTGGCATGTGAAATCGACCGGGCGCGAGCTCGACTCGCCATGGGTCCACGTGTTCACCCTACGCGACGGCAAGTTCGCCCGCTTCGAAGCGCACAGCGACACGGCGGCGGCGCTGCGGGCTTTCCAGCCTGAACAGGCGGCCCAGGCGTCGGCGGGGACGCAGTTGCATCATTGAGTGGAGTCATCGCACCCGCCGGGTATTGGCTGGCGGGTGCGACGCAGCATCACGAAAGCCAAAAACAAGGCGCTGTTCACATCAAACGCATAATTGTGCGGCAAGCGCTCGTTTCAACTCCGACCTAAACCTAATAACTAAGATCTTACAGACGCAACTCAGGTAATTGAGATTATTATTTTAACAAGTACAAATGTCTACAATAATTAGAACAATTGTCTGATTGTGAAGAGAATGAGAAAGCGTCTACCCTTGATGAGCGAGCATTAATAGAACGCTAAAAGGGGCAAAGATGAAGATGAGATCCGGGGTGTGTCTGATAGGCGCGAGTGTGTTTCTAAGTGCATGCGGTGGCGGAAGTAGCGGAAATGGTGCTGACAGCTGCGTCAGCGGTATTCCTGGCCTGTGCAGTTCGCTAGGCGTTAGCAGCGGAGGCGCGGGAACTACGACGAGCGCTAGTCTGTACACGACCGCACCGGCACAAGTCTCCGTCACCCCGGGCACCAGTGCCGCCTATACGATCGGCGGCGGCAGTGGTACCTACACGGCTACCAGCAGCGATACAAACGTGATCACAGCAAGCGTCAGCGGCAACAAGTTGACAGTGGTTGGCATCGCACCGGGGACAGTCAATGTCGCGATCACTGACTCGGCAGGCGCCAAGGTCACAGTTGCAATGACCACCACCAATAGCCAAGCTTTGTTCTCGACCGCGCCAGCACAAGTCTCGATCACTCCAGGCACCAGTTCCGTCTATACGATCGGTGGCGGTAGCGGGGCCTACACAGCCATCAGCAGTAATCCGAACGTGATCACCACAAGCGTCAGCGGTAATTCGTTGACAGTGGTTGGCGTCGCACCCGGGACGGCCAATGTCGCTATCACTGACGCCGCGGGCGCTAAGGTTACGATTGCGGTGACCACCACCAATAGCCAAGCTTTGTTCTCGACCGCGCCAGCACAAGTCTCGATCACTCCAGGCACCAGTTCCGTCTATACGATCGGTGGTGGCAGCGGGGCCTACACAGCCATCAGCAGTAATCCGAACGTGATCACCACAAGCGTCAGCGGTAATTCGTTGACAGTGGTTGGCGTCGCGCCGGGGACCGCCAATGTCGCTATCACTGACGCCGTAGGCGGTAAGGTTACGATTGCGGTGACCACCACCAATAGCCAAGCTTTGTTCTCGACCGCGCCAGCACAAGTCTCGATTACTCCAGGCACCAGTTCCGTGTATGCAATTGGTGGTGGCAGCGGGACCTACACAGCGGCCAGCAGTAACACGAATGTAGTTACGGCGAGCGTAAACGGTAACTCGTTGACAGTGGTTGGCATCGCACCCGGAACAGCCAATGTCACTATCACTGACGCTGCCGGCGGGAAGGTCACGATCGCGGTGACCACGATGAATAGCCAGGCTTTGTTCACGACTGCAGCGGGTCAGGTCTCGATCGTTCCGGGCAACAGTACCGTGTATGCGATCGGTGGCGGCAACGGTCCCTATTCGGCGACGAGCAGCAATACCAGCGTGGCCACAGCAAGCGTGAGTGGCACGTCCCTGACGGTCCAGGCCATTGCGGCCGGGGCGGCGACGATCATCGTTACCGATACAGCCGGACATCAAGTGCCGATCACAGTAAAAACCAGCAGTAGTGAAGCCTTGTTCACGACCGCACCGACACAAGTCTCGATCACTCCTGGTACCAGTGCTGTGTACGCGATTGGTGGCGGCAGCGTCCCCTACTCGGCAACGAGTAGCGACACTAATGTGGCCAAAGTAAAGATAAGCGGGACGTCCATGACAATTGACAGTATCAAGGCCGGGACAGCCACTATTACAGTGACGGACTCTGCTGGAAAATTCGTACCAATTATTGTCGCTTTCGATGATCCCCTCTTTATTACCGCCCCTACTGACATTACCTTGCCGTACGCTGGAGCGGCCTCATATCTTATTGCCGGCGGGGTACCACCTTATACGGCAAGCAGCAGCAGTCCCACGGTTGTGACGGCGAGCGTAAGCGGTACGAGCCTGAATGTCACCCCGCAGTGGCAGCAGTCTTCCCCATCGACTCCGGCTACCGTCACGGTCGTCGATGCAAAAGGACGTCGTGTACAAACGAATGTGACCGTCCTTGGTAGAGGGCAAAGCGGATCGATCCCTGCAATACTTCCTGCCTCGATCACAGTTAGTGACTGCACGACGAATATACCGTTCGTGTTTTTTGGAGGCACACCTCCATTTACCGTCTACAGCGGCGACAATTCGCATGTCCCTGTAAGTGCCGCTCTGCCGTTTGGCACTAATTGGTACTTTACGGCCAGCGTCCGGGTCTTGCCGTTCAGCGCTTTGGTTCCGGATCCGTTCAGAACTACCCTGACGGTCGTCGACAGCCAGTCAAAGACGGCGACGGTAGAGGTATTGGTCCCAGGTTCTTCAGTAAGAACCTGCCCCAGCAACCCTATTCTGGAAGTGGTGGCTGGTTCGACTGTCGCCAAGGAGACGGAACAGATCAGCTTCCAGATCACGGGTGGTACGCCGCCTTATAAAGTTGAATCGAAAAACTTTTTGCCGTTCAACACTTCTCAAGCGTACATCAGCACCCCCACAGGAGATCTTCCTGGCAACTCGTTCATCGCCACCGCACTGTCGACCGGCAGCGCAGTTACTGGCGAACTTACTGGCACGGCAATGATTACTGTGATTAGCAGGGACGGGCAACAGAAGAACGTCGTGTTGACGGTATATCCACAGCCAAAGCCATAACGGCTCTCCGCTGTCGCTGGTGACCCGGCATACCAAGCTCGATGTCAGGTCACCAGCGCGCTGCGGAAGCTCATCAGTGGACGCCCGAGCGCGTCTTGAATGATCCTCTTCGCGGTCGCCAACGATCACGCTGATGCCGCGTTGCTCATTACTCTTGAATACTTACCCTTGTGCTCAAGGAAAGTCTGCTTGAGGTAATGCTCCCAGATGAGTGGCAACTGGGCGCGAAGCTGCCCTGTTCGGCCATGAACGAGGGCGACCGGTCCGGCTTTAAGAGGTCGTCGGACTAGATCGATAGATCCAGTACTCACTCTTGAAGGTGCGTGATCAGCCCACCAGCCCCAGCGCCCGCTTCTGCACCGTCACCAGCTCGCGGATCCCGTGCTCGGCCAGGTCCAGCAGGCGGTTCATGCCCGCGCGCGAGAAGGCCGCGCCTTCGGCCGTGCCCTGCACTTCGACGAAGTGGCCGAGGTCGGTCATCACCACGTTCATGTCGGTGTCGCAGTTCGAGTCTTCGATGTAGTCGAGGTCGAGCACCGGCATGCCCTGGTAGACGCCGACCGAGACCGCGGCCACGAACTGCTTGACCGGCACCGAGGCGATCAGGCCGCGGCCGACCAGGACGTTGAAGGCGTCGTAGGCCGCCACCATCGCGCCCGTGATGGACGCCGTGCGGGTGCCGCCGTCGGCCTGGATCACGTCGCAGTCGAGGTGCAGGGTACGCTCGCCGAAGGCTTCCAGGTCGAACGCGGCGCGCAGCGAGCGGCCGATCAGGCGTTGGATCTCCTGGGTGCGGCCGGACTGCTTGCCGCGCGCCGCCTCGCGGTCCATGCGCGTGTGCGTCGAGCGCGGCAGCATGCCGTATTCGGCGGTCAGCCAGCCCTGCCCTTTCCCCTTCAGGAAGCCCGGCACCTTCTCTTCGATGCTGGCGGTGCAGATCACCTTGGTGTCGCCGCATTCGATCAGCACCGACCCCTCGGCGTGCTTGGTGTACTGGCGCGTCAGGCGGATGGCGCGCAGCTGGTCGACGGCGCGGTTGCTGGGGCGGGCGCGCATTTGCTCGTTCATGGTCATTGGAGGTCCTTGTTATTTGAGTAGCTGGGAAGATTTCTCGATCGCGTCGCGGATCTCGGCGATCGCCTTTTCGATGTCCTCGTCGCCGAAGTCGTCGGCCGCAGGATCGGCGCCATGCGGTGCGGCGGCAGGCTCCTCGGCCAGGCGGGTCGTGACCTCGCCTTCCGGCAGCAGCATGGTCGAGACCATGCTGTCGTCGCCGGGAGCCGCGGCGTCGCCGGCGCCCTGCCACTGGATCGCGAGGGCCGTGGTGTTGTCGCCGCGGCTGCCGGCGATCGCGGTGGCCATGCCGATCATGTCCGGCACCGCCTGCACGATGGTGTGGGTCGAGAGCTGGTGCACGATTTCGGTGTCGGGCAGGATGCCCCACAGGCCGTCCGAGCAAAGCAGCAGCACGTCGCCGGGCTCCAGGCTGGCCTGGCGCGACAGCTCGACCTTCGGCGGAGTCGAGGCGCCCAGGCAGCTGTACAGCTTGTTGCGGTCCGGGTGCGAGTTGCGCTCGCTGGGGTCGGCCAGGCCCTTGGTGATCAGGTGCTCGATGTGCGAATGGTCGCGCGTGCGCGCCAGGATCTGGCCGCGCCGCAGCCAGTACAGGCGCGAGTCGCCGCAGTGCGCCCACACGGCGCAGTTATGCTGGACCAGGCAGGCGACGATGGTGGTGCGCGGGTTATCGGGCAAGCCGTGCTCGCCGGCGTAGCGCTGGATCTCGTGGTGGGCCTGCAGGAAGGCCTCTTCGAGGAAGCGCTCCGGCTTCTTCACGTACGGGACGGCCTGGCTGCGGAACAGGGCCGACATGGTCTGCAGGGCGATCGAGGCGGCGACCTCGCCGCGCTGGTGGCCGCCCATGCCGTCGGCCAGCACCAGCAGCAGGGCCTCCCGCGTGTAGCTGTAGCCCATCCGGTCCTGGTTGACCTTGCGGCCGCCGATGTGGCTTTGCTGGTAGACGCTGAACTGCATGGAATTCCTTTTAAGACTGGCCGCCGCCGCTGCGCCGGGGCGGGCCGAATGGGCTGATGCGATTCACCAGGCTGCGCCAGCCGGACAGCGGCGCTTCCGCTTCCGCCGCCGGCGCAGCGGCCGGAGCCGCGGCAAGCGGCGTGCCGGACCACCCCGCCTGCAGCACCTTCTGCACCGCGAACACGCTCTGCGGGCGCGCCAGCGGATCGAGCGCCAGGCAGGACTTCACCATGGCGACCAGCTCCGGCGAATATACCCCGTCGATGCTGGTGAAGCGGGCCGCCATCTCGTCCCGGTTCTTGCGCTGGTCGGCCGGCTGCGGCGGCGCCCCGGCCATGCAGGCGTAGATCGCGGCGCCAATGCTGTAGATGTCGGTCCAGGGTCCGAGCGTGGCGCCTTTCGCATACAGCTCGGGAGCGGCGAAGCCCGGCGTGTACATCGGCGCCAGGGTCGGCGAATCGGTGTTGATGGTCTGGCGCGCGGCACCGAAGTCCAGCAGCAGCGGGGTGCCGTCGAGGCGCAGGTAGATGTTGGCCGGCTTCAGGTCGAGGTGCAGCAGCTTGTTGGCGTGGACCTCGCGCAGGCCGCCGCAGACCCCGTTGAAGCCCTGGCGGATGAAGCCCTCGCCGGCGCGCTGTCCCTTGGCCAGCAAACGCGAGATCTGTTCCTGCAGCGAGTGGCCCGACTCGTAGGCCATCACCATGTAGACCGTCTCGTTGGCGCGGAAGAAGTTCAGGACCCGCACCACGTTCGGGTGGACGATCCTCGCCAGCGCCCTGCCCTCTTCGAAGAAGCACTTCAGGCCGATGCGGAATACCGGCAGGTTGGCCTTCGAGATGACCGGCACCAGCTCGCCGGGCTGGCGCAGCGCCAGGGCGCTGGGCAGGTATTCCTTGATCGCGACCGCATTGCCGTCGCCGTCATATGCAAGATAAACAATACTGAACCCGCCGGACGCAATTTTCTTTACAATGCGATATCCGCCAATTTCCAGCCCTTCGGGCAGGGGAGCGTTATTTTGTGCAGCCATTTGGGAAAGTATTCCTTGCGTAACACGGCGATTGTGTGGATAAATCAGCGCTTTGTAAAGAATAAAGGGGGCTATTCATGCCCCGCGATTATCCGGGGACTCAATTGAGCATTTCTAGCATGACAGGTTATGCGGTCGCCACCAGCGAAGGCGCTGCGGGTACCCTCACGATCGAGATCAAGAGCGTCAATTCGCGCTTCCTCGACCTGCAGTTCCGCATCAACGACGAGCTGCGTGCGCTCGAACCGGACCTGCGCTCGGCGATCATGGCTGCGATCACGCGCGGCAAGGTAGAAGTCCGCCTCTCCTTCGGCCGCAAGGCGGCGAGCGGCTCCCAGGTGCTGAACCACGCGCTGCTGGGCGACCTGGCGCGGCTGCAGGCCGAGGTCACGCGCCACTTCGTGTCGGCGCCCTTGATGACGGTGGCCGAGCTGCTGCGCTGGCCGGGCGTGATCGAGGAGGCGCAGGTGGGCCAGGAATCGCTGCAGGCCGATGTCGCCGCCCTCACCTCGCAGGTGGTGGCCGCTTTCGTGGACAGCCGCAAGCGCGAAGGCGCGGCACTGGAAGCGATGCTGCTGGCGCGCATCGAGTCGATGGAAGCCATCGTCAAGCGCATCACGCCGCTGATCCCCCAGGTGATCGCGCAGTTCCAGCAGAAAGCGGTCGAACGCATGCAGGATGCGCTGGGCCTGGCCGGCCATGGCAACCCGCAGGTGCTGACGCGACAGGAAGTCTTCGAGCGGATTCGCCAGGAAGTCACTTTGTATGGCATCCGCATCGACGTCTCCGAAGAGCTGTCGCGCCTGACTGCGCATCTGAATGAGACGCGGCATATCCTGAAGAAGGGCGGCCAGGTCGGCAAGCGCCTCGACTTCATGATGCAGGAACTGAACCGCGAAGCGAACACGCTGGGCGCCAAGGCTTCGGTCAAGGAACTAGCGGACGCCTCGATGGAGCTCAAGCTGCTCATCGAGCAGATGCGCGAGCAGGTGCAGAACCTCGAATAATCGAGTATCAAAACAATCGCGGGTCAAAGCCCGGTTTTCGCGGATGGGCTCTGACCCCGACTGACTAATCGCGGGTCAAAGCCCGGTTTTCGCGGATGGGCTCTGACCCCGACCGATTATGACCCGACTGATTCTCGGCACGCGTGGGCACGGGGTGCCCACGCGGATTTAAGAACATCGCAAACGTAGCAAAGGAACAACCATGCACACCAACGCCTTTTCCGGCAGCCTGTTCGTCGTCGCCGCCCCGTCCGGCGCCGGCAAGTCGACCCTGGTCAATGCGCTGCTGGCGCAGGAGCCGGGCATCAAGCTGTCGATCTCGACCACGACGCGTCCGCCGCGCCCGGGCGAACAGGACGGCCGCGAATACCACTTCACCACCGCCGAGGATTTCGTCGCCCGCGCCGACCGTGGCGAGTTCCTGGAATGGGCTGAGGTGCACGGCAATTACTACGGCACCAGCCGCCTGAGCGTGGAACAGGAGATGAAGACCGGCGTCGACATCCTGCTGGAGATCGACTGGCAGGGTGCGCGCCAGGTCAAGAAGCAGTTCCCGGCCGCGGCCGGCATCTTCATCCTGCCGCCGTCGATCGCGGCGCTGGAGGAACGCCTGCACAAGCGCGGCACCGACGAACCGCACATCATTACGCGACGTTTGCTGGCTGCGGGCGGCGAGATCGCTCACGCTCCCGACTTCGAGTATGTTATCATCAACGAAGAGTTCAACGTCGCCCTGTCCGAGCTGCAGGCGATTGTCAAAGCGACACGTTCGCGCTTCGCCCAACAGGCAGCCCGCAACGCCTCGCTCTTTGCCCAGTTGGGAATCCACGCGCAGCAACCGCAATCCTGACCCCTACTCTTCATCATCGGGGTCAGAGCCCGGTTTTCACGGGTGGGCTCTGACCCCGACTGATCAAGGGGGTCAGAGCCCGGTTTTCACGGGTGGGCTCTGACCCCGACTGATCAAGGGGGGCAAACCCGGTTTTCACGGATGGGCTCTGACCCCGACTGATCAAGGGTGGGTTCTGACCCCGACCGATCAAGGCAACAGCACACATTTAGTTGGCCGGACCGAAGCCGGCCTTAAATATCTCTAGGAGTAAACCATGGCCCGCATCACCATCGAAGATTGCCTGAAAAACATCCCGAACCGTTTCCAGCTGACCCTGGCCGCCACCTACCGCGCGCGCCAGCTGCTGCAGGGCCACACCCCGAAGGTCGAAGCCAAGGACAAGCCGACCGTCGTCGCCCTGCGCGAAATCGCTGCCGGTAAGGTCGGCATCGAAATGCTGAAAAAGGTCCCAATGTAATTCTTTGGGGTCAGATCCCGGTTTTCGCGATTGGGCTCTGACCCCAACTGATTTTGGGGTCAGATCCCGGTTTTCGCGATCGGGCCCTGACCCCAACTGATTACTTTGGGGCCGGAATCAGTGAGGCAGGAATAAGTCGGGGTCAGAACAAGTCGGGGTCAGAGCCCAACCGCATGAACCGGGCTCTGACCCCGACGTATTCTGATATGCTGTCTCCACACAGCGGCTGATCCTCTTCGAGTATGACCTTGTCTCCACCGGATTCCATCCAATCAGGCACCACCAAGGGCAGGCCCAACCGGCCTGCCAACAAGCCGCAGGAAGCCGAACCGCCGCCCGCGCCTAGCGTTGCGTCGATTTCCCACCTCGCCGGCAAGCTGGCCGAATACCTCACGCCCGCCGAACTCAAGAAGGTCAAGGAAGCCTACCGCTTCTCCGACGAGATGCACCTCGGCCAGGTGCGCAAGTCGGGCGAACCCTATATCTCCCACCCGATCGCCGTCGCCGAGATCTGCGCCGACTGGAAGCTCGACGCCCAGGCCATCATGGCCGCGCTGCTGCACGACGTGATCGAGGACCAGGACGTCAAGAAGGAAGAGCTGATCGAGCGCTTCGGTTCCCAGGTCGCGAACCTGGTCGACGGCCTGTCCAAGCTGGAGAAGATCGAATTCCAGAGCGTGGTCGAGGCCCAGGCCGAGAACTTCCGCAAGATGCTGCTGGCGATGGCGTCCGATGTGCGCGTCATCCTGATCAAGCTGGCCGACCGCCTGCACAACATGCGCACGCTGGGCGTGATGGCGCCCGCCAAGAAGCGCCGCATCGCCGGCGAGACCATGGAAGTCTATGTGCCGATCGCGCATCGGCTCGGCCTGAACGACATCTACCGCGAGCTGCAGGACCTGTCGTTCTCGCACTTGTACCCGCTGCGCTACCGCACGCTGGCGAAGGCGATCAAGGCCGCGCGCGGCAACCGTCGCGAAGTGGTCCGCAAGATCCTCGACGCCGTCAAGAACACGCTGGGCGCGGCCGGCATCCAGGCCGAAGTCTACGGCCGCGAGAAGACCCTGTTCGGCATCTACAAGAAGATGCGGAATAAACACCTGTCGTTCTCGCAGGTGCTGGACGTCTACGGCTTCCGCGTCGTGGTCGACACCGTGCCGAACTGTTACGTGGCCCTCGGCACCCTGCACGCCCTGTACAAGCCGATGCCCGGCAAGTTCAAGGACTACATCGCGATCCGCAAGATCAACGGCTACCAGTCGCTGCATACGACCCTGATCGGCCCCTACGGGACCCCGGTCGAATTCCAGATCCGCACCCAGGACATGCACCGCACCGCGGAAAGCGGCGTGGCGGCGCACTGGCTGTACAAGACCGGCGACCAGAACATGTCGGATTTGCAGCAGCGTACCCACGCCTGGCTGCAGTCGCTGCTCGACATCCAGCAGCAGACCGGCGACTCGGCCGAATTCCTCGAGCACGTCAAGGTCGACCTGTTCCCGGATTCGGTGTACGTGTTCACGCCGAAGTCGAAGATCATCGCCCTGCCGCGCGGCGCCACCCCGCTCGACTTCGCCTACTCGATCCACACCGGCATCGGCGACCATACCGTGTCCGTCAAGATCAACCACGAGCCGGCCCAGTTGCGCACCGAGCTGCACAACGGCGACATCGTGGAAATCGAGACCGACCCGAACTCCAGGCCCAGCCCGACCTGGCTGTCTTTCGTCCGCACCGGCAAGGCGCGCTCGGCGATCCGCCACTACCTGCGCACGATCAACCTGAACGAATCGGTGGAACTGGGCCAGGAGTTGCTGTCGCAGGCGCTCGGTCAACTGGGCATCCACAACGAGCTGGCGCAAGGCACCATCGAGAAGCTGCTGGCCGAATCCTCGGCGAGGTCGATGGACGAGCTGTACGCCGACATCGGCATCGGCAAGCGCATGCCGGCGCTGGTGGCGCGCCACATCTTCGGCCTGATGGACAATCCGGTCGACGCCGTGCCGACCCAGCCGAGCAGCTCGAGCGAGCTGGATCCGGTGAAGATCTACGGCAGCGAAGGCGTGTCGGTGCAGCTGGCGCCCTGCTGCCTGCCGATCCCGGGCGACCAGATCATCGGCCAGCTGCGCCGCGACCAGGGCCTGGTGGTGCACACCCGCGACTGCTCGCAAGCCATGCGCCTGCGCAACAAGGAGCCGGACCGCTGGATCGCGGTCCAGTGGGGCAGCGAGCTGAACCGCCGCTTCGACTGCCGCATCCGCCTGCTGATCAACAACGAAAAGGGCATCCTCGCCCGGGTCGCCGCCGAGATCGGCGAGTCCGACGCCAACATTACCTACGTCGGCATGGACGAGGACGACGAACACATGATGACCCAGCTGCGCTTCACGATCCAGGTGAAGGACCGCGTGCACCTGGCCCACCTGATCCGCAACCTGCGGCGCGTGGCGGGCGTGAACCGGGTCGAGCGCGAGCGGACGTAATCAGGGACCCGCGTGGGCACCGCATTGAGGCCCCGGCCTCAATGCCCCACCCTCCTGTTAGCGCACCGCAGCCACATCGAACAGCGGATTCTCGATCAGCCCCAGCACATTCCCGAACGGGTCCTTCAGCTCCGCCACCCTGATCCCCTCCCCCACGTCCTGGATCGCCTCGTGCGCGGTCGCGCCGAGCCCGACGATGCGCGCGAATTCGGCCTCGATATCGTCCACCCCCCAGTACACCACCGAGCCCGCCGTGCCCGGCGTCCCGTCCGGCACCAGGCCGAGCTCGAAGCCACCGATGGCGAAGCCGACGTAGAACGGCTGGTCGAAATACGGCGCGCTGCCGAACACCTCGCCGAACCATGCCTTGGCCTGGCCCAGGTCGGCGACGGGGTATTTCACGGTGCGTAATCCCTTGATCATGCTGGTCTCCTGCGTTGGTGAGTTATTTTGCGTTGTTCACGCTGATGAACGGGATCGCGCCGCCTGGCTTCGACCTCGATACGCTGCAGGTCGCGTTCCGCCTTTAGCTTCAGCTGCTCGGCCGTGGTCTTGGCTTCGATCGCGTCATTGGACGAGCGCGAGAAATTGAAGTTCACGATCGAGAACTCGTCGACCACGATGCCGTGGCGCGCCAGGCGTTCGCGCAACTGGGCGACGATCTGGTCGCGCACGTCGGTGCGCTTGGCGATCAGCTCCTCGGCGGTGAAGCGTGCGGTGACGGCCTTCACGGCTTCCTGCACGGACGGGATGATGATGCGCGTGCCCGGTTCGTTGCCCAGGTCGCGGAATACCGTCACCGCCGCCTCCGGCCTGACGTGGTAGTTCAGTGCCACGCGGGTGTGCACGGTCTGCAGGTCGCGCGAGGCGGCGTCGCCATCGCCTTCGCCCTTCTGGATCGAGACATTGACCAGGTTGAGCTTCTGCGCCAGCGGTATGCGGAAGTGGATGCCTTCGCTCAGCACCTCGCTGCTCGGGCTGCCGAAAGTCGTCATCACGCCGCGACTACTAGCAAGCAATTGTCTAGACTCGTGGGACCATGTCATTGGTCATGCAGTCCCCGACGCGCACGCCCGCATCAACTTGGCCAGTCAATGTGCCTGTCAGGGTAACGAATTAAGCAGGGTCAACTGACCACTTACGCTTCTATGTCGACGCCAACAAGTAACTTTTGGCATTATCTATCTGCCGCCCCTGTCTCACCCGAAAGAAAAGCGTTCATCTGCTCCCAAGGCAACGGACGGCTGAAGAAATAGCCCTGGTAAGACAAGCATCCGCGTTCGGCCAAGAAATCTCGCTGCGCTGCCGTCTCGACGCCTTCTGCGATGACGGAAATCCCCATCGTCTCGCCAAGCGTAATGATCGTGCTGACAATGGCCGCATCGCGCGGGTCATGCACAACGTTACGCACGAATGCCTGGTCGATCTTCAACTGGTCGAGCGGCAAGCGTTTCAGGTACGAGAGCGAGGAATAACCGGTGCCGAAATCATCGAGCGAAAGCCTCACCCCGTGCGCCTTGAGGTGACCGATTTTTTCAATCGCCTCATCGATACCATCCAACAGGAGCGACTCGGTTAGCTCGATTTTCAGCCTATCTGGACGTGCTCCTGTCTTCTCAAGCGCAGCCAGAACCTCGGCAACGAAATCTGGCTGGCGAAATTGCAGTGCGCTTACGTTGACCGCCATTAAGATCGGAGCCGTCGCTGGTTGGGCGCCTAGTAGGGCCAACTTCGCGCAGGCCGTTTCCAGCACCCACCGCCCGAGAGGGAGGATCAGGCCGGTTTCCTCGGCAATCGGGATAAATTCGGCGGGCGATACCATGCCGCGGACCGGATGCTGCCAACGCACTAGCGCCTCCATCCCGAAGACCCTGCCATCGGCGTTGACCTGGGGCTGATAATGGAGCAAAAATTGGTTTTGCTGGACTCCGTGGCGCATTTCCGTCTCTAGCGCGGCACGGGCCAGCGCCACGGCTTGGATCTTTGGATCGAAAAAGCGGATAGTATTGCGCCCGACTGCCTTTGCCTGGTACATCGCCATGTCGGCCCGTTTCAAAATCTCGGTAATGCTGTCGCTCCCGCCTCCGAACAATGTAATACCTATGCTAAGTGAGATGTGCCGTTCGTATCCTCCAAGGTTGAATGATCCATTAACCGAATCGAGCACAGTACGAGCGATTCGGTCGGCCCGTCTCGCCGCCGTATCTAGGTCATCAGCGAGGTCTTCCAATACTATTACGAACTCGTCCCCTCCTAGGGAAGCGCTGAACAAATAGGTTTTGCGCCCGAGTCGAGACGACAAACCAGCATCGGATGCCACGGTGGTCGAATTCAGGTATTTTTCGCGTCTGGTGCGGGGTCTCGAGAC